>DATMSN010000308.1:0-19907 GCA_035565375.1 Duganella sp.
CGGCGGTCGTCGCCGCCCGGCCGGTGGCCGCGGCCGTGTCCGAGCGGCGCCAGGACCGCTCGTTCGACACCCTCAGCAACCAGTTCCTCAACGCGCTGTGGCGCATCGATTCGGAAAGCGCGATCTACGCCGGCAAGTACGACACCGCCGCCACGCTGACCATTCCGGACCCGGCCACGCAAACCAAGGAACTGGCCTTCATCGACGACTGGAAGCAGCGCTTCGGCAAGGTCAACGCCGCCCAGTTGTCGCCGAAGCAGCGCACCGATCTGGCGCTGCTGATGAACAAGCTCGATGCCGACCGCTTCCGCTTGACGACCTTGCGCGAGTTCGAGTGGAACCCGGCCAGCTACAACGTCGCCGGTCCGCTGGACCTGATCCTGACGACCGAGTACGCGGCCCAGCCGCAGCGCCTGCGCACCTTGCTCAAGCGCATCGCCGGCATTCCCGCCTACTACGAGGCGGCGCGCAACAACATCGTCAACCCGACCCGCGAACACACGCGCCTGGCGATCAAGCAGGCGCCCGGCGTGCAAACCGTGCTGACCGAGATCGACAAGGCGGCGCAGGCGTCGATCCTGACGCCGATCGAGAAGCAGCAGTTCACGCAGCGCGTCAACGCGGCGCTGACGGCGGTCGACGGCTATGTGGCCTTCCTGACCGAGATGGACAAGCTGATGGACACCAAAGGCCGCCGCACCTTCCGCATCGGCAAGGCCATGTATGAGCAAAAGTTCGCCTACGATATCCAGTCCGGCAGCACCGCCGAGCAGACCTACCAGAAGGCGCTGGCCGCGCGCGAAGAGCTGCTGGCCAATATGGAGCGGCTGTCCGACGAGCTGTGGGACAAATATCTCCCAGGCGTGGCCAGGCCGGCCGACCGCTACGCCAAGATCGGCATGATGATCGACAAGCTGTCGGCCAACCACGTGCGGCGCGAGGATTTCGTCAACGAGATCAAGCGCCAGATCCCGGTGCTGCAGGACTGGGTGGTCGGCAAGAACCTGCTGACCCTGGACCGCAACAAGCCGCTGGAAGTGCGCGCGACGCCGGCCTATCAGGCGGGCGTGGCCGGCGCCAGCATCGACGCGCCGGGGCCGTACCGGCCGCAGGACCGCACCTACTACAACGTCACGCCGCTCGACGGCGCGACGGCGGAGGCGGCCGAGAGCAGCCTGCGCGAGTACAACCATTGGATACTGCAGATCCTCAATATCCACGAGGCGATCCCGGGGCACTACGCGCAGCTGGTGTACGCCAACAAGTCGCCGTCGATCGTCAAGTCGATCTTCGGCAATGGCGCGATGGTGGAGGGCTGGGCGGTCTACGGCGAGCGCATGATGCTGGAATCCGGCTATGGCGACAACGCGCCCGAGATGTGGCTGATGTATTCGAAGTGGAACCTGCGCAGCGTGACCAACACCATCCTCGACTACAGCGTGCACGTGCTGGGCATGACGGAAGAGCAGGCGCTCGATCTGCTGACGCGCCAGGCCTTCCAGACGCGCAGCGAGGCGGTGGAGAAGTGGCACCGGGTGCAGGTGTCGTCGGTGCAGCTGACCAGCTATTTCAGCGGCTACAGCGAGATCATGGAATTGCGCGAGGAACGCAAGAAGGCGCTGGGCGACAAGTTCGACCTGAAACAATTCCACGAGCAATTCCTCAGCTACGGCAGCGCGCCGGTGCGGGTGATCAAGGGCTTGATGACGAAGTAGCTGGTTGGTATTGACTTGATCGGGCGGGGCGCCGGCGGAGACGTTGGCGCCCCGGCCGCTCATTGGGCCGCTTGCGAGCGCGCAAACGCCTCAGCCAGCGATTCGATACGATGGTCGCTTAGCCCATGCCGGGCCGGTTCTGCTACGATAAAAGCCGGGAGTGATCATGACCATGCCGATCAAATTCGATACCCTCGAGTACGCCAGAAGGTTGGCGGAAGCCGGAATCCCGGCCGAACAGGCCGATGCCCACGCGCAGGCGCTCAGCGACGCGCTGGCGACGGCGAGCGTCACGCCGGCCGAACTGGTGCTGGTGAGAAGCGAGCTCTTGGCTAGAATGGATATGCTGAAGAGCGAGGTGTATGCGCGCATCGATCTGCTGAAGGTTGAGATCGATGCGCGATTCGACCGGCTGAACGTTGAAATCGATGCGCGATTCGCCCGGCTGAACGTTGAACTCGATGCGCGATTCGACCTTTTCAAAAGGGAAATCGACGCGCGGTTTGACCGTTTCAAAGGTGAAATCGATGCGCGATTTGAGCGGCTTGAAGCGCGACTCGACGGGGTTGAAGCGCGACTCGACGGGCTTAAAGCGCGACTCGATGGGATTGAAGCGCGACTCGACCGGCTTGAAGCGCGACTCGAGCGGCTTGAAGCGCGATTCGACGAGTTCAAGGCCGAGATTTACGCGTATATCGACGCCCGTCTCGAGTCCAAACTGCGCCCGCTGCGCTGGTTGCTCGGCATCGCGCTGGCGGCGCAGGCGGTCACGCTCGGCCTGGTCGGCGCGCTGTTGGCCAGACTGCCGGTCTGATCAGGACTGCTTCTCTTCCGGCGCCGTCGACATGCGCACGAACAGCGGCGCCACCAGCAAGCCCAGTTCGAACAGCAGGCACATCGGAATCGCCAGCGAGAACATGCTGACCGCGTCCGGCGGCGTGACGATGGCGGCCACCACGAACGCGCCGACGATGGCGTAGGGGCGGATCTCCTTCAGCTTGGCCACGGTCACCAGCCCCATGCGCACCAGGATCACCACCACCACCGGCACCTCGAAGGTCGCGCCAAAGGCCAGGCACATCGACATGACGAAGTCGAGGTAGTTCTCGATATCGGGCGTCACCGCGATCGATTGCGGGGAAAATTCGGCGATGAACTGGAACACGCGGCCGAACACCAGGAAGTAGCAGAACGCCACGCCCGCCATGAACAGGAACGACGACGAAATGACCAGCGGCGCGATCAGGCGCTTCTCGTGCGCGTACAGGCCGGGCGCGACAAAGGCCCACAGCTGGTACAGCACCCACGGCAACGACAGGATGACCGAGATCACCAGCGTCACCTTCATCGGCACCAGGAACGGCGAGATGACGCCGGTGGCGATCATCTTCGAGCCCACCGGCAGCGAGGCGATCATCGGCCGCGCGATGAAATCGTAGATCTGCGACGGCCCCGGCCAGATCATCAGCGCCAGGCACACCAGCGCGATGCCGATCGACGCCTTGACCAGGCGGTCGCGCAGTTCGATCAGGTGGGAGATGAAGGTCTCTTCGCCGGAGTTCGGTGTAGTCATTAGTAGAAGCTAGCGTTGGTGGTGCCGCGTGGACGGAAACGGGCGACGCGCGCGGCGCCGGAGGTGACATGCAGCTTGCCGCCGTGGCGCTGCTTGTACCAGGCGGGAATGGCGGCGCTGCGCACCACCTTCTTGCGGCGGAATTCGCGCGCCTTGCGCGCCAGGTCGTCCGTGCTGACGCCGCCGTACGAGGAGGTGTCCGGCGTCGAGGCCGGCGTGTCGTGCCAGGCGTTCTCGACTTCGGAGATGTTTTGCGAAATCGAGCTTTCCACATCGCTCTTGATGGTCTGGGCCGCGTCCTGCACCGTCTTGTGCAGGTTTTTCAGTTCCTCCAGCTCGATTTCGCGCGAGACTTCGGATTTGACGTCGTTCAGGTAGCGCTGGGCGCGCCCGTACAAGGTCCCGGCCATGCGCGCCACGCGCGGCAGCTTTTCGGGACCGATGACGATCAGCGCCACCACGCCGATCACAGCAAGTTTGGTAAGACCGAGATCGATCATAGGATATGCGCGTCAGCAGGCCGGGCCCGAGGGGAGCTCGGGGACCCGGACCGGCTTACAGCTTGTTTTTCTCTTTGGCGTCGACATCGATGGTGCCGGGCGCGGCCGGATTGGCGGGCTTGTCTTCATCGCCCTTGACGCCATCCTTGAAGCCCTTGACGGCCTTGCCGATGTCGGAACCCATGTTGCCCAGTTTCTTGGTGCCGAAGACCAGCATCACGATGACCAGCACGATCAGCCAGTGCCAAATACTAAATGAACCCATCATATTCCCCTTGCAAGGCGCGCGCGCCCAGATTATCCGTTGATACAAGAACCGCCTGCGACAGTATAAGCGAAGCGCCGCCTGTCATGTAGATGTCATGCGGCAAGCGATATAAGCGTCACCGCTGGCCGCGCCACGGATGCGGGCCGCCGATGACGTGCAAGTGCAGATGGTACACCTCCTGCCCGCCGTCCGGCCCACTATTGACCAGCGTCTTGTAACCGCCGCCGGGCGCGCCATCGGCATCATAGCTGACCGCGCAACCGAATTCCTCTGCCAGACGGGGGGCGAGCGCCAGCATCTTGCCCAGCAGCGGCGCCTCGTTGGCGCTGCAATCGGACAAGGTCGAGATATGTTTCTTCGGGATCACCAGCAGGTGCACGGGCGCGGCCGGATTGATGTCCTTGAATGCGAGCAACTCGTCATCCTCGTACACGGCGGTCGACGGGATTTTCTTTTCAGCAATCTTGCAAAACAGGCAGTTTTCCACAACGACTCCATCGATGGTTTCGGGTTATTCCTTGCGCGCGGCTTTTTCGGCGATGCCGGAGACGCCTTCGCGGCGCGCCAGCTCGTCGAGCACCTGCTGCGGCGTGAGGTCGAACTGGGCCAGCAGCACCAGCGTATGGAACCACAAGTCGGCCACTTCGTACAACACCTTGTCGCCGGCGCCGCCGGCGTGGCGGGCATCCTTGGCGGCCATGACGGTCTCGGTGGCCTCCTCGCCGATTTTTTTCAGGATGGCGTCGTCGCCCTTGGCGAACAGCTTGGCCACGTAGGAGGTGGCGGGGTCGCCGCCGTTGGCCGGCTTGCGTGACTCGATCAGCTCGGCCAGGCGGTCCAGTTGTGTGCTCATGGGGTCTTCTTCGGTTTGGCCGCGTAAATGTCGGCCGGGTCTTTGAGCACCGGTTCGCTGTTCTGCCAGTCGCCGTCGAGCGCGTCGCCCTCGAACTTCTGGAAGAAACACGAATGCCGGCCCGTGTGGCAGGCGATGCCGCCGGCCTGCTCGATCTTGAGCAGCACCACGTCCTCGTCGCAGTCGAGGCGGATCTCCAGCACCTTTTGCGTGTGGCCGGACTCCTCGCCCTTGTGCCACAGTTTCTTGCGCGAACGGCTCCAGTACACCGCCTCGCCCAGTTCGACCGTCTTGGCCAGGGCGTCGCGGTTCATCCACGCGAACATCAGCACATCGTTGCTGCCGGCTTCCTGGGCGATGACCGGCACCAGGCCGTTCTCGTCCCATTGAATTTTTTTCAGCCATTTGGCCTTGGCGAGGCTGCTCGGGGTGGTCGACATCGTGCTATCCAGTGATCAATTAAACCAGGCGCATCGGAATGCCCTGCTGTGCCATGAAACGTTTGGCTTCCTGCACCGTGTGCTGGCCGTAGTGGAAGATGCTGGCCGCCAGCACCGCGTCGGCCTTGCCCAGCTTGACGCCGTCGGCCAGGTCCTGCAGGCCGCCGACGCCGCCCGAGGCGATCACCGGGATGCCGATCGCGTCGGACACGCCGCGCGTCAGGCCCAGGTCGAAGCCGGACTTGGTGCCGTCGCGGTCCATGCTGGTGAGCAGGATCTCGCCGGCGCCCAGCTGTTCCATCTTGACGGCCCACTCGATGGCGTCGATGCCGGTGGCCTTGCGGCCGCCGTGGGTGAACACTTCCCACTTGCCGGGCGAGACCTGCTTGGCGTCGATCGCCACCACGATGCACTGCGAGCCGTACTTTTGCGAGGTGTCGAACACCAGCTGCGGATTGGCCACGGCCGACGAGTTCATGCTGACCTTGTCGGCGCCGGCGTTGAGCAGGCGGCGCACGTCGGCCACCTCGCGCACGCCGCCGCCGACGGTCAGCGGAATGAACACCTGCGAGGCCACGGCCTCGATGATGTGCAGGATCAGGCCGCGGTTGTCGCTGGTGGCGGTGATGTCGAGGAAGGTCAGTTCGTCGGCGCCCTGCTCGTCGTAGCGGCGCGCGATCTCGACCGGGTCGCCGGCGTCGCGCAGCTCGGTGAAATTGACGCCTTTGACGACGCGGCCGTCGGTCACGTCGAGGCAGGGAATGATGCGTTTAGCGAGCATGGGAGCCTTATTCTTCCTCGTCGTCGATGAGGTCGCCGCTGAGCTCGTCGGCGCGCAGCTGCGCCGAGGCCAGGTCGATCGTGCCCTCGTAGATCGAGCGGCCGCAGATGACGCCCTCGATGCCCTCGTCCTGCACCGCGCACAGCGCTTCGACGTCGGCCAGGTTGTGCAGGCCGCCGGAGGCGATGACGGGGATCTTGACCGCCTGCGCCAGCTTGACGGTGGCGTCGATGTTGACGCCGCCCATCATGCCGTCGCGGCCGATGTCGGTGTAGATGATCGATTCGACGCCGTAGGCCTCGAATTTTTTCGCCAGGTCGATCACCTCGTGGCCGGACATCTTGCTCCAGCCGTCGGTGGCGACCTTGCCGTCCTTGGCGTCGAGGCCGACGATGATGTGGCCCGGGAAGGCGCCGCAGGCGTCGTGCAGGAAGCCCGGCTCCTTGACGGCGGCCGTGCCGATGATGACGTAGGTGATGCCGGCGTCCAGATAGCGCTCGATGGTGTCGAGGTCGCGGATGCCGCCGCCCAGCTGGACCGGGATCTCGTCGAGATCGTTTTCCTCGGCGTACTCCCGCACCACCTTCAGGATCGCCTTGACGGCGCCCTCGTTCTTCGGCTTGCCCGCGAAGGCGCCGTTCAGATCGACCAGATGCAGGCGGCGCGCGCCCTGCTTCAGCCAGTGCAAAGCCATGTCGGCCGGATCTTCGGAAAATACGGTGGCGAGTTCCATATCGCCTTGTTTCAAGCGAACGCAGTGACCGTCTTTGAGGTCGATGGCAGGAATGAGCAGCATGATGGTTTAAGTGTGAGAAGGTGAAAGGGTTCGGAAGTGCAAGCCAGGGCGGTCAGGGATTCCAGTGAACGAAGTTCTTGTACAACCGCAGTCCGGTCGCGGCGCTTTTCTCCGGATGGAACTGTGTGGCAAAAATATTATCACGGGCGACGGCGCAGCTGAACGGCGCACCATAGACGGTGGTGCCGACGGTGTGCGCGGTGTGCTCCGGTTGGGCGAAATAACTGTGCACAAAATAGAAATAACTGTTGTCGGCGATATCCTGCCACATCGGGTGAGACGCGCTTTGCTGGACTTGGTTCCACCCCATCTGCGGTACCTTGAAGCGCGAACCGTCCTCCTGCAGCTGGCCGTCGAGCTGGAAGCGCACCACCTTGCCCGGCAGCAGGCCCAGGCCGGCGGCGCCGCCCTCCTCGCTGACGTCGAACAGCATCTGCTCGCCGATGCACACGCCCAGCAGCGGCTTGTTGCGGGCGGCCGCCATCAGCGCCTCCTGCACGCCCGATTCGCGCAGGCTGCGCATGCAATCCGGCATCGCGCCCTGGCCCGGCAGCACGATGCGGTCGGCGCTCTCGATATCGGCCACTTCGCCCGAAATGAGCACGTTGGCGTCGGGCGCGACGGCGCGCAGCGCTTGCGCGACCGAACGCAGATTACCCATACCGTAATCAACTACGACAATTTTTTTCATAATCTTGGTGTGTTGGCCGTTACAGGCTGCCCTTGGTCGACGGGATGGTGCCGGCGGCGCGCGGGTCCAGCTCGGACGCCATGCGCAGCGCGCGGCCGAACGCCTTGAACACGGTTTCGCATTGATGGTGGGCGTTGGTGCCGCGCAGGTTATCGATGTGCAAGGTCACCAGCGCGTGGTTGACGAAGCCGCGGAAGAACTCCAGGGTCAGGTCGACGTCGAAGGTGCCGATCATCGCGCGCGTGAACGGGATGTGGTATTCGATGCCCGGCCGGCCGGAGAAATCGAGCACCACGCGCGACAGCGCCTCGTCCAGCGGCACGTACGAGTGGCCGTAGCGGACGATGCCCTTGCGGTCGCCGATGGCCTTGGCCACGGCCATGCCCAGCGTGATGCCGACGTCCTCGACCGTGTGGTGGTTGTCGATGTGGATGTCGCCGGTGGCCTCGACGTCGAGGTCGAACAGGCCGTGGCGGGCGATCTGGTCCAGCATGTGGTCGAGGAAGGGCACGCCGGTGTTCAGCTTTTGCTTGCCGGTGCCGTCGAGATTGATGGAAACGCGGACTTGCGTCTCGTTGGTGTTGCGGATGATTTCTGCGGTGCGGTTCATGAAGGGCTCGGTGGCGGTAATTTTAGACTGCAAGGGATGCGGATAAGGCATCCAGGAAGGCGGCATTCTCTTCCGGTGTGCTGACCGTGACACGTAAACAATTGGCCATCACGGTATCCATTTTACTCATATTTTTAATTAATACCTTGTGGGACAGTAGTTTCGCATAGGCATCATCGGCATTTGGCACCCGAATCAAGATAAAATTCGCCGCCGACGGAAACACCTCGACCCCCGGCATGGCGGCCAGCGCGGCCATCAGATCGGTCCGTGCGGCGCGCAAAGCGGCCGCCTGCTGGTTCAGCACCTCCAGGTGGTCGAGCGCGAATTCGGCCGCCGCCAGCGTCAGCACGCTGATGTTGTAAGGAGGCCGCACTTTGTCCAGCTGCTCCAGCAATTTCGGCGCCGCCGACATGTAGCCGAGGCGGATGCCGGCCAAACCGAGCTTGGAAACGGTGCGCATGACGACCAGGTTGTCGAATTCCGGCAGGCGGTCCATGAAGGTTCGCTGGGCGAACGGCTCGTAGGCCTCGTCGACCACGGCCAGCCCGAAACCGTCGAGCGCCTTGATGATGGCGACGATGTCGTCGGCCGGGAACAGGTTGCCGGTGGGGTTGTTCGGGTACGACAGGAACACCAGCGCCGGTTTGTGCCGGTCGATCGCGGCCAGCATGGCCGGCATGTCGAGCGACATGTCGGCCTTGAGCGGAATGCCGACGTAATCCATGCCGGCCACGCGGGTCGAGCGCCCGTACATGACGAACGACGGCGTCGGCGAGATGGCGACGGCGCGGCGCTCCTGGTGCGCGCAGGCCGTGGCGAGCATGGAAATCAGTTCGTTGGAGCCGTTGCCCAGCACGACGTCGTAGCCGGCGGGGATGCCCAGTTTGGCGCGGATGCGTTCCTTGAGCGCGGCGTGGGAGTCGTCCGGGTAGCGGTTCAGGACGACGTCGGCCAGGCGTTGGCCCAGCTCCCGCGTCAAATGCCGCGGCAGGTGGTAAGGGTTTTCCATCGCATCGAGCTTGATATAACCGCTCGCGTCGGCGACGTGGTAGCCGCTGACGGCGCGCACATCGGAACGAATGGTGTTGTCGATCAGGGTGTCGATGGAAGACATCTTACGTGGGCTCCTAGGTGGTGGCGGTTCGCTTGACCGCGGGTTTTTTACTGGTCCGGGGGACCGGCTTCCTTTTCTCGGGCGGTGGCGGCAAATCCGCCGCCGCGATGCGTTCGGCGATGATGGCGCAATAATCGGCGTTCAACTCGAAGCCGACGAAATTGCGCCCGCAGCGCTTGGCCGCGATCGCCGTCGTGCCGCTGCCCATGAACAGGTCCAGCACCACGCCGTCGGGCGGGCACGAGGCCTTGACCATGCGCTCGATGATCTCCAGCGGCTTTTGCGTCGGATGGTCGGCGCGCTCGGGATGCTCGCGGTGCAGGCGCGACACGCTCCACAAATCCTTGGGGTTGTAGCCCACTTCCAGCCATTTGGCGCCGACGAAGATCGAGCGCGAACGGGCCTTCTTGGTCTCGGCGTCGTACGGAATGCGCACCGCGTCGAGGTCGAAGTAGTAATCCTTGCGGCGCACGAAAAAGCCGATGGTGTCGTGCACCGACGAATAACTGCGCACGCTGCCGCCCATCGACGGCACCCGGCGGTCCCAGATAATCTCGTTCATCATCGTCATGCGCTTTTTCAGCAGCACGAAGATCTCCGGCGAAAAGCGCCAGGTCAGGAAGATGTACAGGCTGCCGTTGGGCTTGAGCTTGGGCAGCGCGGCGTCGATCCACTGCTCGGTCCAGCGCAGGTAGGCCTCCACCGTCTGCGTGTCGGAGTCGTTGCCGTAGTCCTTGCCCAGGTTGTACGGCGGATCGGTCAGGATCAAATCGATGGCACCGTCCGGGATGCGCGCCAGGCCGGCCAGCGCATCCTCGCAGAAGACCTGGTTGATCCAGGCCTCGGTCATCGCGGCGTCTTCAAACGCAGTTCGGCGCTGCGGGCGTGCGCCTGCAGGCCTTCGCCGTAGGCCAGTTCGGCCGCGACCTTGCCCAGCGTTTGCGCGCCGGCCTCGCTGACCATGATGATCGACGAGCGCTTCTGGAAATCGTACACGCCCAGCGGCGACGAGAAGCGCGCCGTGCGCGAGGTCGGCAGCACGTGGTTGGGGCCGCAGCAGTAGTCGCCCAGCGACTCGGACGAGAAGCGGCCCAGGAACATGGCGCCGGCGTGGCGGATCTTGTCGGCCCACTGTTGCGGATTCTCGGCCGAGATCTCCAGGTGCTCGGCGGCGATGCTGTTGGCGATGTCGCAGGCCTCGTCCATGTCGCGCACCTTGACCAGCGCGCCGCGGTCGGTCAGCGAGGCGCGGATGGTCTCGTGGCGCGGCATCGTCGGCAGCAGCCGGTTGATGCTCTCTTCCACGCGCGCGATGTAGCCGGCGTCGGGGCACAGCATGATGGCCTGCGCCAGCTCGTCGTGCTCGGCCTGCGAGAACAGGTCCATCGCCACCCAGTCCGGATCGGTGGTGCCGTCGCAGACGATCAGGATCTCCGACGGCCCGGCGATCATGTCGATGCCGACGATGCCGAACACGCGGCGCTTGGCGGCGGCCACGTAGGCGTTGCCGGGACCGACGATTTTGTCGACGGCCAAGATGGTCTCGGTGCCGTGGGCCAGCGCGCCGACCGCCTGCGCGCCGCCGATGGTGATCACGCGCGTGACGCCGGCGATCGCGGCGGCGGCCAGCACCATCTGGTTCTTCACGCCGTCCGGGGTCGGCACCACCATGATGATCTGGCGCACGCCGGCCACGTGCGCCGGGATCGCGTTCATCAGCACCGACGACGGATAGGCGGCCTTGCCGCCCGGGACGTAGATGCCGACGCGGTCGAGCGGGGTGATTTTCTGGCCCAGCACCGTGCCGTCGGGTTCGGTGTAGGTGAAGCCTTGCAGCTCCTGCTTCTGGCGCTCGTGGAACACGCGGATGCGCTGGGCGGCCACTTGCAGCGCCTCGCGCTGCGCCGCCGGAATCGCGGCCAGCGCGGCCTGCAGTTCGCTTTCGGGAACGTCGAAGGCGGCCATGCCGGCGGCGCCGCCGTCGGGAATGCGGTCGAAGCGGTTGGTGTATTCCAGCACGGCGGCGTCGCCGCGCGCCTTGACGTCGGCCAGGATGTCGGCCACCGAACGCTCGATGGCTTCATCGGCGCTCGCTTCAAACGCCAGCAGGTTGTCCAGTGACTTTTTGAAATCGGCTTGGGTGGAATCGAGCTTGGTGATTTGAATCGGCATGATGGAATCCGTGGTTACAGCTTGTTCATAACTTCGAGGCGCGTTCGAACGCTTCGATGATCGGTTGCAGACGCTCGCGCTTGAGCTTTAACGCGGCCTGGTTGACGATCAGGCGCGACGAGATGTCCATGATGGCTTCGACTTCGACCAGGTCGTTGGCGCGCAGCGTGTTGCCGGTGCTGACCACGTCGACGATGGCGTCCGACAGGCCGACCAACGGCGCCAGCTCCATCGAGCCGTAAAGTTTGATCAGGTCGACGTGCACGCCCTTCTTGGCGAAGTGCTCGCGCGCGGTCTGCACGAACTTGGTGGCCACGCGCAGGCGCGCGCCCTGGCGCACGGCGGTCTCGTAGTCGAAGCCGTTCTTGACGGCGACCGACATGCGGCAGGCGGCGATGTTCAAGTCGATCGGCTGGTACAAGCCCTCGCCGCCGTGCTCCAGCAACACGTCCTTGCCGGCCACGCCGAAGTCCGCCGCGCCGTGCTGCACGTAGGTCGGCACGTCGGTGGCGCGCACGATGATGACGCGCACGTCGGGATCGTTGGTCGACAGGATCAGCTTGCGCGAGGTCTCGGGGTTCTCGGTGACGGTGATGCCGGCCGCTTCCAGCAGCGGCAGCGTGTCCTCGAAAATACGTCCCTTCGACAGCGCCAGGATCAGCTGCGAATTGGCTTGGAATGCGCTCATGTTTACTTAATCCGTTTGATGTTGGCGCCGACGGCGGACAGCTTCACTTCCATCTGGTCGTAGCCGCGGTCGAGGTGGTAGATGCGGTCGATCAGCGTTTCGCCGCGCGCGGCCAGCGCCGCGATCACCAGCGAGGCCGAGGCGCGCAGGTCGGTCGCCATCACCGGCGCGCCGACCAGCTGCGCGACGCCCTTGATGAAGGCGGTGTTGCCGTCGGTCTCGATGGACGCGCCCAGGCGGTTCATCTCCTGCACGTGCATGAAGCGGTTCTCGAAGATCGTCTCGGTCACGCGGCTCGGGCCCGAGGCGATGGTGTTGACCGCCATGAACTGCGCCTGCATGTCGGTCGGGAAGCCCGGGTACTCGGTGGTGCGGAAGGTGACCGGCTCGGGGCGCTGGTCCATCTGCGCGCGGATCCAGTTGTCGCCGACGGTCATCTTCAGGCCGACTTCGCGCAGCTTGTCGAGCGCCGCGTCCATGATGTCGACGCGGGTGTTGCGGATCGTGATGTCGCCACCGGTGGCGGCCACCGCGCACAGGAAGGTCGCCGCCTCGATACGGTCGGAGATGACGGCGTGTCTGGCGCCGTGCAGCTCGGCCACGCCCTGGATCACCAGGCGGTCGGTGCCGATGCCTTCGATCTTGGCGCCCATGGCCACCAGCAGGTTGGCCAGGTCGGTCACTTCCGGCTCGCGCGCGGCGTTTTCCAGCACCGTCTCGCCCTCGGCCAGCGTCGCGGCCATCAGCAGGTTCTCGGTGCCGGTCACGGTGATCATGTCGGTGACGATGCGCGCGCCCTTGAGCTTTTTGCACTTGGCGTAGATGTAGCCGGCGTCGATGGTGATCTCGGCGCCCAGCGCCTGCAGACCCTTGATGTGCTGGTCGACCGGGCGCGAGCCGATCGCGCAGCCGCCCGGCAGCGAGACCTTGGCCTCGCCGAAGCGCGCCAGCAGGGGGCCGAGCACCAGGATCGAGGCGCGCATGGTCTTGACCAGCTCGTACGGCGCTTCCAGCTTGGTGATGGCGGCGCCGTTGAGCGTGACGGCGTCGCCGTCCTGCTTGACCTGCAGGCCGGTTTCCTTCAGCAGTTTGAGCATCGTGGCGACGTCGTGCAGGTGCGGCACGTTGCTCAGTTCCAGATCGCCGGCGGTCAACAGGCCCGCGCACAGGATGGGCAGCGCCGCGTTCTTGGCGCCGGAGATGTTGATGTCGCCGTGCAGGCGGTTGCCGCCCTGGATGAGGAGCTTGTCCATGCTTATCCTTTGTATTCTTCAGGGGTGAGGGTTTTCATCGACAGCGCGTGGATCTCTTCGCGCATGCGGTCGCCCAGCGCGGCGTAGACGATCTGGTGGCGCTGGATCGGACGCTTGCCGGCGAACGCCGGCGACACGATGACGGCCTGGAAGTGCTGGCCGTCGCCTTCGACTTCGAGGTGCGTGCATTCGAGGCCGGCGGAGATGTAACCGTGGATCAGTTCTGGAGTGGTGGTCATGATGAATCCTTAAATATTAATGGCGCAGCTCAGTTCTGTAAGCCCTAGTGGCGCAACCTGTAGCCGCTGCGCAGCAGGCGGATCGCCGCCAGCGACAGCACGACAAGGAAGCCCGAGACGATGGCAAGGCTGGTCCATGGATTGGTGTCGGACTGGCCGAAGAAACCGTAGCGGAAGCCGTCGATCATGTAGAAGAACGGGTTCAAATGCGACACGGCCAGCCAGAACGGCGGCAGCGAGTGGATCGAGTAGAACACGCCGGACAGGAACGTCAGCGGCATGATCAGGAAGTTCTGGAACGCGGCCAGCTGGTCGAATTTCTCGGCCCAGATGCCGGCGATCAGGCCCATGGTGCCGAGGATGGCGGCGCCCAGCAGCGCGAACGCGATGATCCACAGCGGCGCCGTGAACGACATGTGGGCGAACCAGGCGGTGACGGCGAACACGCCGAAGCCGACCACCACGCCGCGCACCATCGCCGCCAGCACGTAGGCGGAGAAGATCTCCCAGTGCGACAGGGGCGTGAGCAGCACGAACACCAGGTTGCCGGTGATCTTGGACTGGATCAGCGACGACGACGAGTTGGCGAAGGCGTTCTGCAATACGCTCATCATCACCAGGCCGGGGATCAGGAACGAGGTGTAGCTGACGCCTTCGTACACCTGCACGCGGCCCTCGAGCACGTGGCCGAAGATCAGCAGGTACAGCATCGCCGTCAGGATCGGCGCGGCGACGGTCTGCGTGGCCACCTTCCAGAAGCGCAGCGTCTCCTTGTAGACCAGGGTGCGGAAGCCGCTCGAGATGAAGTTCATACGGTCCCCTTGTCCATGATCTGCAGGAAGATGTCTTCCAGGTCGGCCTGCTGCAACTGCATTTCGTCGATGACGGCGCCGGACTCGCGCAGGCGCGCCAGGATGGTTTCGACCTCCGAATATTCGTTGATGCGCAGGCTGTATTTGCGTCCGTGCTCGGATGCCTCCGGATGCGTGACCAGGTGCTTGAGGTCCTCGGGCAGCTCGCCGTGCGCCATGTTGACGATCAGCTGCGAGCCGGAGATGCGGCGGATCAGCGCCGCCATCGTGTCGAGCGCGACGACCTTGCCGCTCTTGAGCATGGCCACGCGCTTGCACATGGCCTGCGCCTCCTCCAGATAGTGGGTGGTCAGCACCACGGTGTGGCCCTCGCGGTTCAGGCGCGAGATGAACTTCCACAGGGTCTGGCGCAGCTCGACGTCGACGCCGGCGGTCGGCTCGTCGAGCACGATGACGGGCGGCTTGTGCACCAGCGCCTGCGCCACCAGCACGCGGCGCTTCATGCCGCCCGACAGCGCGCGCATATTGGTGTCGGCCTTGTTGGTCAGGTCGAGGTTGTGCATGACCTCGTCGATCCAGGCGTCGTTGTTGGGCAGGCCGAAGTAGCCGGACTGCAAGCGCAAGGTTTCGCGCACGGTGAAGAAGGGGTCGAACACCAGTTCCTGCGGCACCACGCCGAGCTTGCGGCGCGCCTCGCGGAAGTCGCCGGTGACGTCGTGGCCGTGGATCGCCACCTTGCCGGCGTCGGGCCGGATCAGGCCGGCGATGATGGAAATGAGCGTGGTCTTGCCGGCGCCGTTGGGGCCCAGCAGGCCGAAAAACTCGCCCTCTTCGATCGAAAGGGAGACGCCGCCCAGTGCCTGCAGCGACTTGTAGCGCTTCTCGACATTCGTTATTTGGATCGCTGTCATTCTTGGACTTATCGGTTGTGCGGCGGCTCGTGCCGGCGCGGAAGCTCTAATGGCGCCAACAAAGGCGGAGGTAAACCAGGCGCCACGGCTCTTAGGCGGTGGCAACGGTCAATTATATTGGAAATCTGGTTCGGCAGAGCCGGACCGGGCAATTACTGGGGGTGGTGCGGGCGGCGGGGTGGGGCGGGGGTCAATGATGGTGGTGCAGGTCGGCAGGCGCGTCGGCCTGGCCGGCGCAGGCTTGCGCGGGGTCGCTCTGTGCGGGGAACACCAGCGCGCACACGCCGTACAGCTTGGTCAGGCTTTGCAGCGCCGGCGGCAGGTTCTTCAGTTCCAGCTTGACGCCGGCCTCGCTGGCGGCGCGTTGCCAGGCCAGCAAGACCGAAACGGCCACCGAATCGACCGTCAACACGTGGCGCAAATCAAACACCGTCTGGCCGGCCTTGATGGCGGCCAGGCCGCGCTCGAGCGCCGAGGTGGCGTTGAGCACGGTCAGGGACGTGAGCGATTGCAGGTTGTCGGTCGGTTCGGACATGGTCGTTATCTTAGTAAAAACGTGGGTGAAAACGTTCGTGGAAACGTTATTTGGCCGTGGTTTTCAGGGGTTTGCTGGCCAGCGACTGGTTTTTCGCGGTCAGCGTCTTGATCAGGCCGTCGATGCCGCCCTTGCTGATCTCCGACGCGAACGTGCCCTTGTAGGTTTCGACCAGCCAGGCGCCCATGACGTTGATGTCATAGATCTTCCAGCCGGCGGCGGCCTTGGCGACGCGGTAGTTCAGCGTGATCGGCTCGCCGCGGGTCATGTTGACCTTGGAGCGCACTTCCACCTCGGTGTCCGACGGATCGGCGCGCAGCGGCTGGAAGTCCACGGTTTCGTTCTTGATCTGCGACAGCGCGCCCGAGTAGGTGTAGATCAGCAAGGTGCGGAACTGTTCCGACAGCTGCTTTTTCTGCTCGGGGGTGGCGTCGCGCCAGAAGCGGCCGGCGGCCAGCGAAGTCATGCGGTCGGAATCGACATGCGGCAAGATCTTGGTCTCGACCAGCTGCATGACCTTCTTGGTGTCGCCCGCCTGGATCGCCTTGTCGGCCTTGGCCGTCTCGATGACGTCCTGGCTGATGCGCTTGACCAGCGCGTCCGGCGCTTCGTTGGCGGGGCCGGCGGCGTGGGCGTTGAAGGCCAGCGCGACGGTTGCTACGGCGAACAGTTGTTTGAACAATTTCATCATTTATCTACCTATGTGGGTTCTTCGGGGTCACAGGCTGGCGTCGCTCGCAGCCGGCGTACCGGAGTTTAACTCCTTTGGTGCCGATTCGGATGACACGGTTGCCGAACTTTCTGCTGGCTTCGCTTCGGCGGCGGCCTGCGGCGAGGCCGGCTTGGCCTCCTCGACCGCCGGATCCTGCGGTTTCGGCTTGCCGCCGTCGCCGTCCGGGTGGATCAGGCTTTCGCGGCGCTGCAGGTAGCCGTCGCGGATGAACTCGTAGCGGTCCAGCGCGGCGTCCTCCAGCATGCTGGTGGCGTCGAGCAGGCTGGCGCGGGTGTCGACCAGGTTGACGCCGGTGCCGATGTTGCGCAAATAGACCGGCTCCTTGTACGACCAGATGTTGCCGGCGAAGTCGGCCGGCAGCGCCACGGTGTCGCGCACCGTCGACGGCCCCAGGAGCGGCAGCATCAGGTAGGGACCGGACGACACGCCCCAGGTGCCCAGGGTCTGGCCGAAGTCTTCCTTGTGCTTTTGCAGGCCGGCCTCGGAGGCGATGTCGAACAGGCCCAGGATGCCCAGGGTCGAGTTCAGCGCGAAGCGGGTGACGTCGCTCATGCCGGCCTCGCCCTTGCCTTGCAGCAGGTTGTTGACGGCGGTCCAGGCGTCGCCCAGGTTGCCGAAGAAGTTGCCGACGCCGGTTTGCACGAACGATGGCGTGACGTCGCGGTACGCGGTCGCAACGGGCTTCAACGCGTAGGTATCGACGGTGTCGTTGAACGAGAACACGGCGCGGTTGAAGCCCTCGTACGGGTCGCGCGGGTTGGGACCGGCGCAGCCGGCCAGCATCAGCGTGACGCCCAGCGCCAGCGCGGCCTGACGCAAGTGTTTCGGGGTGCTAGACATTTATTCTTCCTTTTTTCCTTCGGCGGCCTTGCTGTAGATGAACTGATTGATCAGGTCTTCCAGCACGGCGGCCGATTGGGTTCGTGCGATTTTGTCGCCGGCGGCCAGGTTATTGGTGTCGCCGCCGGCCTCGATGCCTACGTATTGCTCGCCCAGCAGACCGGCCGTCAAAATCTTGGCGGAACTGTCCTTAGGGAATTTATAACCTTCTTCCATGTTCAAGGTTACCAGCGCCTGGTAACTCTTGTCATCAAACTTGATCTCGCCGACCCGGCCGATCACCACGCCGGCGGCCTTGACCGCCGCTTGCGGGCGCAGGCTGCCGATGTTGTCGAACTTGGCGGTGATCGGGTAGGTCTTGCCAAACGACATGGAACCCATGTTGCCGGCCTTCAGCGCCAGGAACATCAGCGCGGCCACGCCGACGACGATGAACAGACCGACCCAGACATCCAGTGATTTACGTTGCATAGCTATCCTCGCTTAATACTACCAATTTTTCTTTAATTTGCTGTTTATTTGCTGAACATCAAAGCGGTCAGCATGAAATCGAGCCACCAGATCATCAGCGATGAGATCACGACCGTGCGCGTGGTGGCGCGCGCCACGTCCTCCGGCGTCGGCTGGGTCTGATAACCCTGGTACAGCGCGATGAAGGTGATGGCGATGCCGAACACCACGCTCTTGACGAAACCGTTGAAGATGTCCTTCCAGATATCGACGCCGCCCTGCATCTGGGACCAGAAGGCGCCGTCGTCCACCCCGATCAACTGCACGCCGACCAGCCAGCCGCCGAGCACGCCGACGGCGCTGAACACCGACGCCAGCAGCGGCACGGCGATCACGCCGGCCCAGAAGCGGGGCGCCAGCACGCGCTGGATCGGGTTGACGGCCATCATCTCCATCGCCGACAACTGCTCGCCGGCCTTCATCAAGCCGATTTCCGCCGTCAGCGACGTGCCGGCGCGGCCGGCGAACAGCAGCGCGGTGATGACCGGGCCCAGTTCGCGCGTCAGGCCCAGCGCCACCAGCAGGCCGAGCGACTGCTCGGCGCCGTATTTATTGAGCGTGTAATACCCCTGCAGGCCCAGCACCATGCCGACGAACAGGCCGGACAGGGTGATGATCAGCATCGAATAGTTGCCGATGAAGTGCAGTTGCTCGATCAACAGGCGCGGACGGCGCAGCAGGCCGGGCGACAGGCCCACCATGTTGAGGAACAGGCGCGCGCCGTAACCGATGCTTTCGATGTAATCGCGCAGCGGCGCGCCCAGCCGGGACAACCAATTTCTTAAAGTCATGCTTTCCCCCCCAGGCCCAGATCGTCGGCCAGGGACTTGCCCGGATAGTGGAACGGCACCGGGCCGTCCGCCTCGGCGTTGACGAACTGGTGCACGTACGGATCGGTCGACACCATCATGTCGGCCGGCGTGCCGTGCGCGACGATCTTGCCCTGCGACAGGAAGTAGACGTAGTCGGCGATGGCGAAGCATTCCTTGACGTCGTGCGACACCAGCACCGTGGTCGAGCCGAGCGCGGTGTTGAGGTTGCGGATCAGGTTGGCGGTGACGCCCATCGAGATCGGGTCGAGGCCGGCGAACGGCTCGTCGTACAGGATCAGTTCCGGGTCGAGCGCGATCGAGCGGGCCAGCGCCACGCGGCGCGCCATGCCGCCGGAGATCTCGGCCGGCTTCAATTTGGCGGCGTTGCGCAGGCCGACCGCGTGCAGCTTCATCAGCACCAGGTTGCGGATCAGCTCTTCCGGCAGATCGGTGTGCTCGCGCAGCGGGAAGGCGACGTTCTCAAAGACGGTGAGGTCGGTGAATAGCGCGCCATGCTGGAACAGCATGCCCATTTTGCGCCGCAGCAGATACAAGCCGGCGGTATTCAACTTGTGCACAACCTGGCCCTGGACTTTCACCTGGCCTTTTTGCGGGCGGATCTGGCCGCCGATCAGTCGCAATACCGTCGTCTTGCCGCTGCCCGAACCGCCCATCACTGCGACCACTTTCCCGCGCGGGAAATCCATCTGGAGGCCCGACAAGATCGAGCGCTTTCCATAGGAAAAGTGTAAATCACGGATTTCGACAAGATTAGGCACGACTGAACTCATTATTTTGAATGCCGTATTGTAGTGCAGAAAGGTTAATCTCTGCTGGGGGAGGCCCGATTCCGGGCCGTGGGACCACCTGTGAATGGCAGATAATACAACACTAATGAATCCCAAGTCAGCAATTTACATCCGGCACGAAATGTTACATTGCTGCGGCGCGGGGCAACGTCGGCAAAAAAAAACCGGGTAGCGAACGGGGATCACCCACTCGCTCCCGGCTGGGAAGCAAACCGTTCCGGCGCCTGCCGATTATCGTGGCAGGACGGA
>DATMSN010000309.1:0-14207 GCA_035565375.1 Duganella sp.
GCGATCGCCGCCAGCACGGCCTCCGGCGGCACCAGCGGCGACAGCGGCAGGCTCGCCACCTCGTCGTGGCCCTTGGCCATGACGATGCAACTGAGGTCGCCGCCCTTGCGCTGGAACACCACGCGCTCGCTGTCCTGGCGATGGGCGGCGATGGCCGGCAAATGCTCGTCGACGCCGTAGAAAATCACCTCGCCGTCGCACAGGCGGGCCATGTCGACCACCTGTTCGTCGGCGGCGTTGAGCACCGCCACGCCGCTCGGCAGGATCACATCGACCTGGGTGCGCAGCACGCCATACAGCTTGTCGGCGCTACCGATATGGAACTCGCCGAGCTCCTCGAAATCGCTGACGTCGGTGACCACGCCGACCGCGCACTTGTCGTAGGCCAGGCCCTCGGTCAGGATCATGCGCGCGCTCGATTCGAACACCGCCGCCTCGACGTTTTTGTTGAGCAGCAGGCGCTCGCCGGTTTCCCAGTCGCTGAAGCCGTCGCGCGGCAGCAGGCGGCCGTTGACGAACAAGCCGTCGGCGCAGGTCAGGCCGACCTTCTTGCCGCTGATTTGCAGCAGCCAGGCGATCAGGCGCGAAGCCATCGTGGTGCCGTGCTTGCCGGTGATGCCGACGATCGGCATGCGGCCGCTCTCGTCCCGCGCGAACAGGTGGTCGACGATCGCCTCGCCGACGTTGCGCGGCTCGCCGTTGGCCGGCTTCAGGTGCGCCAGCAGGCCGGGGCTGGCGTTGACTTCGATGATGGCGCCGCCCTGCTCGTGCAGCGGACGCGAAATATCGCTCGCCACCAGGTCGATGCCGGCGATATCGAGACCGACCACGCGCGCCGCCAGCGTCGCCATCGCGGCCACTTGCGGATGCACCTTGTCGGTGACGTCGGTGGCGACGTTGCCGTTGGGCTGGATCAGCACCTTCTGGCCGTCCAGCGGCACCGATTCCCACGTCATGCCCTGGCGCGCCAGTTCCAGGATGATTTCGCCCGATTCGTGCGGCTTGACCACGCCCAGCGGCGCGTCCTCGACTTCGCCGCGGCGCGGATCGGTGTTGATCTGCGTGTTGCACAATTCGAGAATGTTCGACTTGCCGTCGCCGGTGACCCACAGCGACTCGCCGGCGGCGGCGGCGATCAGGCGCTTGCCGACCACCAGCAGGCGGTGTTCGTCGCCGGGGATGAAGCGCTCGACGATGACGCTCTTGCTGCCGCCCTTGCGCGCCGCCAGGTCGTAGGCGGCCACCACGTCGGCCTGCGTCATCAGGTTGAGCGAGACGCCGCGGCCATGGTTGCCGTCGTACGGCTTGAGCACCACCGGCACGCCGATGTCCTGGGCCGCTTCCCACGCCGCCTCGGCGCTGGTGACCAGTTCACCTTGCGGCACCGGCACGCCGCACGAGGCCAGCAGGCTTTTGGTCAGGTCCTTGTCGCTGGCGATGCCCTCGGCGATGGCGCTGGTCTGTTCGGTTTCGGCGGTCCAGATGCGGCGCTGGGCGGCGCCGTGGCCGAGCTGCACCAGATTGCCGTCGGTCAGGCGGATCGACGGGATCTTGCGGTCGGTGGCGGCATCGACGATGTTGGCGGTGCTCGGCCCCAGGCACAGCGACTCGACCATGTCGGTCAGCTCGGCCACCTTGGCGGCCAGGTCGTACGGCCGGTCCTCGATCATCGCCATCAGCAGGTCGCGGCCCGCCTCCAGCGCGGCGCGGCCGACCTGCTCCTGGCGGGTGCGGAAGGCCATCTTGTACAAGCCGGTGTTCTCGCCGATCTCGCGCGTCTTGCCGAAACCGGTCTTCATGCCGGCCAGGTTTTGCAGCTCCAACACCACGTGTTCGAGGATGTGGCCGGCGTAGGTGCCGTCGCGCAGGCGCTCGAGGAAGCCGCCGACCTCGCCCACGCCGCAGCGGTGCACGATCAGTCCGGGCAGGATGGCCGTCAGGCGCTCATACAAGCCAGGCAACAGATTCGACGGGAATTTTTCCAGCTCGCCAATATCCAACCACGCCTCGATCACCGGGCGATAGGTCCAGATGTTGGGGCCGCGCAAATGGGTTACGCGGAGAACTTCTATGTCTTTCTTCTTGGTCATGTTTCTATTCTTGTATCTTTGTTATCAGCCGTGGCCAGCCTGCGCCGTATTTTAAACCTGTACCACCGCATGCCGCCAAATCCTGTTTGGCCCACCCCGGAGCCCTGACCAAGTTCATCCCGCGCCACCGGCCCTGATGTCTGTGCGTTATACTTGCCGCCAGTACAAAAGCCCGGTCGTTTTTTGCGGTTTTATATTGATTCACGTCAAATGTTTAACAACTGACAGAATACCGTAAATAATTACTTATACCAGCCGCAACGCCTTATTGGCAAAGCGATTGTTGTAGAGTGCCGATGCTAGTTCCACCATTTTCGACCCGGAGTATGCCGCACGATGACAACCCAACAACTTTCCACCGTATCCAGCCTTGGCGAGCTCCCTGAACGCTGGCGTTCCGAGATACAGGCACAGCTTTCCCAAGGGGAAAACGTCGTAGGTGCCCTGGAGGTTGACCTGGATCAGCAACTTCGTTTCGCCAAGGGTGTCATCGTCATCACCGCCACGCGCCTGCTGGCGCGCGCGCCGGGCCGGGAGCAGTGGCAATCGTGGCCCTTTTCCGAGGACCTGGGACTGCGGCACCACGACCACGCCGGCGTCGGCCACCTCGAGCTGATCGGCCGGGGCGGCCGCCTGGCCGCCTGGCGTTTCACGCTGGGCCAGAACCTCAACGCGATCCGGCTGGTCGAACAATTCGGCGCCCACCGCGACAGCCATGCCACCGGCGTGCCGGTCGTCGTCGAAGAAAAAAGCATCTGCCCGAGCTGCAAGGCGCCGCTGGAGCCGGACCAGGAGGAATGCCCGGTCTGCACCAAGGTGATTTACACGCCGCCGTCGACGTGGACCCTGTTCCGGTTGTGGCGCTTCGCCAGGCCGTACAAATTCCAGCTCGCGCTGGGATTCTCGCTCATGTTGCTCAGCACCGGCGCACACATGATCCCGCCCTACCTGACCATCCCGCTGATGGACAACGTGCTGATCCCGTACCAGAACGGCAAAGCGGTCGACACCTCGATGGTGGCGCTGTACATGTCCGGCCTGGTGGGCGCGGCGGTCATGGCGTGGATACTGGGCTGGGCCAAGACCTATGTGCTGGCGCTGGTGTCGGAGCGCATCGGCGCCGACCTGCGCACCGAAACCTACGACCACCTGTTACGCCTGTCGCTGGAATACTTCGGCGGCAAGCGCACGGGCGATCTGATGTCGCGCATCGGCAGCGAGAGCGACAGGATCTGCGTGTTCCTGTCGCTACACCTGCTCGACTTCGCGTCCGACTGCCTGATGATCATCATGACCGGCGTGATCCTGTTCTCGATCGACCCGTGGCTGGCGATCTTCACCCTGCTGCCGCTGCCGTTCATCGCCTGGTTGATCCACGTGGTGCGCGACCGCCTGCGCATGGGCTTTGAAAAGATCGACCGGGTGTGGGGCGAAGTGACCAACGTGCTGGCCGACACCATCCCCGGCATCCGCGTGGTGAAAGCCTTCGCGCAGGAGACGCGCGAAGCGGCGCGCTTCCGCACCGCCAACCAGCACAACCTGGCGGTCAACGACAAGCTCAATAAAATCTGGTCGCTGTTCTCGCCGACGGTATCGTTCCTGACCGAACTCGGTCTGCTGGTGATCTGGGTGTTCGGTATTTACCAGGTATCGAAGGGCCACATCACGGTCGGCGTGCTGTCGGCGTTCATCGCCTACTCGAGCCGCTTCTACGGCCGCCTCGATTCGATGAGCCGCATCGTCTCGGTCACGCAGAAATCGGCGTCGGCCGCCAAGCGTATCTTCGACATCCTCGATCACGTCTCGTCGGTGCCGGAGCCGGTCAACCCGGTCAAGCTGGCCAAGGTCGATGGCAACATCACGTTGCGCGAGGTCGGCTTCCGCTACGGCAACCGCGCCGTCAACCGCGGCATCAGCCTCGATATCAAGGCCGGCGAGATGGTCGGCCTGGTCGGCCACTCCGGTTCGGGCAAATCGACGCTGGTCAACCTGATCTGCCGCTTCTACGACGTCTCGGAAGGCGCCATCATGCTCGACGGCGTCGACATCCGCTCGTTCGCGGTGTCGGACTACCGGCGCAACATCGGCCTGGTGCTGCAGGAGCCGTTCCTGTTCTTCGGCACCATCGCCGAGAATCTGGCGTACGGCAAACCGGATGCGACGCGCGAGGAAATCATCGCCGCCGCCCGCGCCGCGCACGCGCACGAATTCATCCTGCGCCTGCCGCAGGGTTACGACTCGATGGTCGGCGAACGCGGACAGGGCCTGTCCGGCGGCGAGCGCCAGCGCATCTCGATCGCGCGCGCGCTGCTGATCGATCCGAAGATCCTGATCCTCGACGAGGCCACGTCCTCGGTCGACTCCGAGACCGAAAAAGAAATCCAGCGCGCGCTGGAAAACCTGGTGAAGGGCCGCACCACGATCGCCATCGCCCACCGCCTGTCGACCTTGCAGAAGGCCGACCGCCTGGTGGTGCTCGATCGCGGCGTGGTGGTGGAGGAAGGTTCGCACGACGTGCTGATGGCGCGCGAAGGCGCCTACTACCGCCTGTACCAGGCGCAGGCCCGCAACGTCGACACCGACATGGGCGACAGCGGCGGCAAGGAATAACAAGGGAAGCAACTGAGACGCACATGACGACGACAAAATTTGAAATGGTACGCAACCCCTTCGGCCGCCTGGTGCTGACGACGGCGGAAGGCAACATGCACGAAGGCGTGGCGGCGGTGCGCGCGTTCCCGGTGCAGGCGCCGGAGGACGGCATCGCGCTGGTCAGCGGCGACGGCAAGGAAGTGGCATGGATCGACCGCATCGAAGACCTGCCGAAGGAGATCGGAGACCTGGTGCGCGAAGAGCTGGCGGGCCGGGAATTCATGCCGGAGATCTCGCGCATTGTCGACGTCTCGGGCTTCGCCACGCCGTGCACGTGGACGGTGGAGACGGACCGCGGCGACACCGAGTTCGTGCTGCGCGGCGAAGAAGACATCCGGCGGCTGACGGTGGACACGCTGCTCATCTCCGACATCCACGGCATCCACTACCTGATCCGCGACGTGCGCGAACTGGACAAGCACGGCAAAAAAATCCTCGACCGTTTCCTGTGAACTCCAGGGTCAGGTCCACCAATGCTACACGGGCCGGACCGTAAGAGTCTTAAGTGAACGCCTTGAGCAACGCATCGAACTTGACCCCGATCGACTGGTCGTGGTGGCTGACCGGCGGCACCTCGCGCTTGACGTCGAGCAGCTGGTACACCGCCATCTGCGCCGCCCGCACCGAGTATTCGACCGTGAACACCACATCCTCCGGCACCTCCACGAACTGGCTGACAAACGCCAGGTTGCGCGAATTGGGCGGCACCGGCAGCGGGCGGTCGCTGCGCAGTCGCGGCATGAACATGCTGGTGATATAAGGCATGCGGCATGGGATGCAGTTCGCCGCCGCCATCACCTCCATGTCGAAATTCAGATGGCCGCACAGCTCGCGCAGGATCTCCTCGCCGGTGCAATCGGCCATCGGCTTGGCGACGAAGTTACCAATACGGTCCGGATGCAGCGAGTAGCCCCAGAACACCTGCACGCCCTCCGGCTGGCCGGCGAAATGCGGCTGATGCGCCAGCACCACCGACAGCAGCCAGTTCGAATCCTTGAACGTCACCAGCCCTCCGGTGCCCGCCACGTTGCCGGTGAAGCGCTCCATGCGATCGAAGAACGCCGGGTTCTTCAACGTCACGGTGAAGGACTCCCACCAGGACTCCGGAATGCTGGAATTGAAAGCGGCCGGATTGCCGAACTGCGGCCGGTCGACGGCCAGCTTCTCCCACAGCGCCCAGCCCTGGCTGTCGCGCTTATCCAGCTTGGGCGGCGCGCTGTGCATGCCGCCCAGGCTGGAGGCGTCGGTCATCGAGCCGTTCTGGAAGAACACCAGGTCCCGCGGCGCCACCGCGATCGTTTCGGCGACGCCGTCGCGCGTGCAGCGGATCGCCGTCACGGTGAGCGTGCCGCCCTCCTCCATGATATCGAGATCGTCGACCTTGCAGTTCGCGACGATGCGCACGCCCTGCTCCCGCAGCCAGTGCTGCAAGGGCCGCACCAGCGAATCGTACTGGTTGTAGACCGTGCGTTTGACGCCGGCCAGCGTTTCGATGCGCGAGAACTCCATCATGAAGCGGTGCAGATAGCGCTTGAACTCCACCGCGCTATGCCACGGCTGGAAGGCGAAGGTGGTGGCCCACATGTACCAGAATTTGGTGTCGAAAAACTCCGGCGACAGCCAGTCGGTGATGGCGCTGTCGCCCAGCTTTTCCTCGTCGGCTTCGGTCAGGGCCAGCAGCTCGGTGCGGTCCCGCATCGAAAAGCCCATCGACGTCACGTCGACCTTGAAGCGGTTGCGGTCCACCAGCCGCGCCTTGGAATGCGATTTATGCAGCTCGTTGAAGGCGATGGTCTCGTCGTACACCGTCTGCCCCGGATGCTCGATCGACGGAATGCTCTTGAACAGGTCCCACGTGCACTCGTAGTTATCGGTGGTGAACATGCGGCCTCCGCGCAGCGTGTAGCCGCGCTCCGGATCGCCGCCGCCATCGAGGCTGCCGCCGACCAGCGGCAGCGCTTCGAAGATGGTGATGTTGGCGCCGGAGACGCCCGCGTCGCGGATCATGAAAGCCGCCGCCGACAGCGAGCCTATGCCGCCGCCGACCAGATAAGCCTTGATGGAACTCATGTCTACATCCTTTTTTGCGATTGAGATGAGACCATCATAGTTCGCCGACGCGAGGCGCACGCGAGAGGAAACCCTCTAAGACGCATTTCCATGCGCCAGATCAAAATAGCGAAAAAGAATAACGGCTAAATTCAAGGGTTAAAGTCGCCGCACGCCGAAGCGTCCTTGTCCCCGGCCGCGCCGCCGACGATCTGGATGTTGGCGAAGGTGGCCGCGAACGGACCATCCGCCGATACGGCGAAGGGAATGGTCAGCGACTCGCCATTCAATCCCTTGGCGCCGAAGCACGACAACGGTATCTTGACCGTCTGCTTGCCCTTGCCGGTCATGCGCCGGAACACCGCGCTGGCGTCGAGCTCCACGTTTTCCATCCAGATGCCGGCCTTCCCTTGCGGCGCGCCGGCGACGATGACATCGAACTGCAGCGCGCCGTCGGTGCCGGCGATCGCGGGGATCGCCACCGCCTTGGCCGATCGCGCGGACAGCTTGGCGGGACCGGACCAGTTGAGCCTCTTCGCATCCTGTTGTGTGTTGATCTGCGCCGTCTCGACCTTCACCGTGGGCAGGTTGAACACCGCGTTCAGGTCCGCCCCCAGCGCCGTCGTCCGGCCGCCGCTCTCCACATACAATCCGAACGTGGCGCGGTCCGCCGGGCTATATACCGGCATCGACGTGCCCTTGCCGCAGCCGCCGGGCGCGAAACCCGCGTCGAGCGACGGCAGCGTCGCGTCGCCGGCCGGGGTGGCGTAGGTCAGGCCATAGCCGTATTTGAACAACGGATCGTATTGCGCGTCGCCGACATTAAGTGGCGACTGGCAGGCCGACTTCGGCCACGAGAAAGACAGCTTGCCGCGGAAGTCCGCGCCGACCTTGCCGTCCGCCTTGCGGAACAGGACATCGGACACGCCCCCGCCCTCGGTGCCCGGCAGCCAGGCCGCGACGAAGCTGTCCGACAGATTGAGGATGTCGTTGACGTACAGGGGGCGGCCGGCCACCAGCACCGTCACCACAGGCTTGCCCTTGCCCGCCACCGCCCGCAGCACGGCCAGATCCTCCGGATGGCGGCCGGATAGGCGCAGCGTGCCCGATGGGCCGATATCGCCGTCGCCCTCCGCATACGGCGTTTCGCCGATGACGGCGATGACGGCGTCGAACTTGCCGACATCGACACCGTCGGCGTTTTCGCTGAAGGTGACGTTGTCCTTGCCGGCGGCGTCGCGGATGCCGGCCAGGATGGTGTCGCCGATTGGGTAATCGCTGTTCTTGTTGTCCGTGCCCTGCCAGGTCAGCGACCAGCCGCCCGACTGGTTGGCCATGCTGTCGGCGCTCTTGCCGACCACGAGGATCTTCCGGCCGCGCGCCAGCGGCAGCACGCCGCCGTTATTCTTGAGCAGCACCAGCGATTCGCGCACCGCCTGGCGTGCCAACGCGCGGTCCCGCAGCGCCTCCTGCTTGCCGGCGTAACGATTACGTGAAGGTTTTTTGCCGTCGAACAGCCCGGCGCGCAACTTCACGCGCAGGATGCGGGTCACCGCGTCGTCGATACGCGCCATGGGAATCTCGCCCTTCTCCACCTGCGCGATAGTGTTGGCGATAAAAGTCTTCCAGTGCTCGGGCACCATGACCATATCGACGCCGGCGTTGATCGACTGCGGGCAGCTGTCGTTGGCGCAGCCCGGCACCTCGGCGATACCGTTCCAGTCGCTGACGATAAAACCGTCGAATCCCATTTTGGTTTTCAGCGCGTCGGTCAGCAGCGCTTTACTGCCGTGCATCTTGCCGTGGTCGGCCGCGCCTTCGACGTCGTTCCAGCTGTTGAAGGAGGCCATCACCGTCTGCACGCCCGCTTCCAGCGCCGGATAGTAGCCCTGCGCGTGGATGTTGATCATATCGGCCTTTGTCGCCTGGTTCACGCCGCGATCCTTGCCCTCCGCCGTGCCGCCGTCGCCGACGAAATGCTTGGCCGTGGCGACCACGGTGCCGTCGCCTTTCAGGTCGCCCTGCAGGCCCCGGACGTAGGCGCCCGCGTAGTCCTTGACGATGGCCGGATCCTCCGAAAAGCTCTCGTAGGTGCGGCCCCAGCGATCGTCGCGCACCACCGCCAGCGTCGGCGCGAAGACCCAATCGATGCCGGTGGCCCGCACCGCTTTGGCGACCGAGCGCGCCATCCGCTCGACCAGTTGTTTGTCGCGCGCGGCGCCGAGACCGATATTGTGCGGGAACAGCGTGGCGCCGTACATGTTGCTGTTGCCGTGCATGGCGTCGATCCCCCAGATGACCGGCACCTTGACCTTCATGTCGGTGCCCATCGAAGCGTCGTAATAGGCGTCCGCCAGTTCGACCCAGTCGGCGGCGGTGGCGTGCTTGTTCCCCCGGGGCCAGCTGCCGCCGCCATTGAGCACGGAGCCGATGTAGAACTCGCGCACCTGCTCCGGCGTGATGAACTTGATTTCGGGCTGCGTCATCTGCCCGACCTTTTGCGCCAGCGTCATGCCGGCGACGATGCCGGCGATGCGCGCCTCCATCGCCTTATCCTGTTTGACGGCGCTGGCGACGCGTGGCCAGTCGGTGAGCGCTGCCGGGGCGGCGGCGGCATGGGCCGCCAGCGCCAGCAGCGAGGCCAGCACGGCGCGGCGCAGGACGTGGTTGTGATTTGTTTTCATTCGGTGCGAGTCTCCGTTGTTGGTCTATCGTCAGTTCTGGCCGCGCACGAAGGCACCGTACCACCGGCCGCTTTGTTTGACGGTGCGGCGCTGGGTCGGATAGTCGACGTAGGTCAGGCCGAAGCGGCGCAGATAGCCTTCCGACCATTCGAAGTTATCCAGCAAACTCCAGGCGAAATAGCCTTTGACCGGGGCGCCGGCGGCGATCGCGTCGCGGGTCGCCGTCAGATGGCGGATCAGGTAATCGCGCCGCGCGGCGTCGTTGACGGCGCCATCGGCGTCCGGGTGGTCGTCGTAGGTCGAGCCGTTTTCGGTCACATACAAATCGCCGGTCGGGTACTCGCGCGCCACCCGCGCCAGCAGATCGACCAGTCCTTGCGGCGATACTTCCCAGCCAAAGTCGGTGCGCTCGCGGTCCCGCGGATAGACGATGGCGGTGCGCAGCGGATACTGGTCGGGCGCGTCGGTGACCACTTCAGGGAAGTAGTAGTTCACGCCGAGGAAATCGCAGGGCGCGGCGATGGCCTCCATATCGCCCTCCAACACCGCCGGCGCGTCCTTGCCCACCAGTCGCAGCGCCAGCTCGGGATAGCCGCGCCCATACAGCGGATCGAGGAACCAGAGGTTGCGCAGGACGTCGTGGCGCGCCACCGCCTCCCGGTCGGCGGCGCTGTCGCTGGCGGCCTCGATCGGATGCAGGCTCAATGCGATGCCCACCTTCGCACCCGGAACGTTGGCGCGGATGATAGCCACGGCCAGGCCATGCGACACCAGCACGTTGTGGCAGACCTGCAGCGCCAGCGGCAGACTCTTGTTCCCCGGCGCGTGCATGCCGTCCCAGTTGCCATGCATGGCGGTGCACCACGGCTCGTTGTGGGTGATCCAGTGCTTGACGCGGCCGCCCAGATGGTTGGTCATCACGTCGACGTACCGCAGATAGGCGTCGATGGTGGCGCGGTTCGCCCAGCCGCCCTGGTCCTGCAGATACTGCGGCAGGTCCCAGTGATACAGCGTGCACCAGGGCTGCAGGCCGCGCGCCAGCATGCCGTCCACCAGGCGCGAATAAAATGCCAGCCCTTCGGCGTTCGGCCGCTCGTCCACGCCGTTGAAGATGCGCGTCCAGGCGATCGAAAACCGGTACGAGTTCAGGCCCATGGCCCGCGCCAGATCCAGATCCTCCTCCCAGCGGTGATAGTGGTCGCAGGCGACCGCGCCGGTGGAACCGTCACGCACCTTGCCCGGCGTCGCGCTGAAGGTGTCCCAGATCGAGGGCACGCGGCCATCGACGCCGGCCGCGCCTTCGATCTGGTAGGCGGACGTCGATACGCCCCACAGGAAGTCGGCGGCGAAATCCGAACGCCTGATTGCCTTGGTCAAGTCGGTAGAAGTCATAGTCGTCGTGAGTTGTTGTTTTGCGATAGAGGCGGCGGGCACCATAGATTGGAATCGTTTCCAATATACTACAAAAAAAGAGCGTGCGGCCACCGCACGCCCGATATTTACGATTTTTTGCGCGACGCCGCTTTCGCCAGCGAAGCGCGCTCCGTCACGTGCAGCTTGTACCTGCGCTTGACCGGACGGTCCGTCTCGTAGCACCGGTTCAGCAGATGATTCAAACCGTTCAACGTCATCTCGCTCCACGGTATATGGACGCTGGTCAGGCGCGGCGCCGTGAACTGCGCGCTGTGCGTGTCGTCGTAGCCCAGCACCGACACCTGATCCGGCACCGCGATGCCCGCCTGCTGGAAGAAGGACAAGGCGCCCACCGCCATTTCATCGTTGGCGCAAAACACCGCCGTGAACTCCCGGCCCGACGCCAGCAGGCGTTCGGCGCACGCCCAGCCGCCTTCCGGCGTGAAGTTGCCGTCGTCCACCCACAGCTTGCCGCTGTCGACGCCCGCCTCGTCCAGCTCCGCCATGAAGCCGGCCAGGCGGTCCTGGTTGTCCGGCGCGCTGGCGCGGCCGGCGATGACGGCGATCTTGCGGTGCTTCTTTTCCAGCAGGGTGCGCGCCGCCAATCGTCCGCCGGCCTGGTGGTCGACCGTGAAGCACTGCTCGGCGATGCTGGCGTAGCCGTGATTGATCACCACCACGCGCGACTGGAACGGTCCCAGCGCCGCGAAGTCCTCGTCCTCCAGCGAATTACTCATGAGGAGCAAGCCGTCGCTCCCGCGCTCGATCAAAAAATTCACGCCGTCGATCGCCTGCTGCCGCTCGTTGCCGTCGCCGACACCGAAAGCGACCACCATGTTGAGCCCCGACGCGCGCAACGCGGTGTAGATCGACTGCAGGATCGGCGTGTAAAACGTCCCGCTCAGGTACGGGATATAGACGCCGATCATCTGCGAACTGCCGGACAGCAGCGAGCGCGCCGCGTGCGAGGGCCTGAAGTCCAGCTCCGCGATGGCCTTTTGCACCTTCTCCATCGTCGCCTTGGACACCGATCCCCTGCCGCTGACCACCCGCGACGCGGTGCCCAGCCCCACTCCCGCCAGCCGGGCGACGTCTTTGATTGTTGCCACGAGTTCCCTCATCCGTTGAGTCTATGCGGCGGTCAGCATACCGCATCGCCCCGGACGGTGACAAGCGGGCCCCGCGCAAGCCCCTCTAGTCGCGCAGCGCGGCCAGGATGCTCTTCTGCGCCTTCTCGACCGGCGTGCGGGTGTTCCAGTAAGTCGTCAGCACGTCCTGCAGCGCGCCGTTCTGGTCCGGTGTCAGATGGACCTCGATCATGCCGACCTGGCGCGACTTGTCCTTCATGATGGCCATGCCGGCCTGCGCGCACACGTCCATCGACGACGTGTCGGCGTTGCTCAGGATGGGCAGCGACCCTTTCAGCTTGTTGAACTCCACCTGGGCGGCTGGCGCCAGCATCGTCTGCGCCAGCAGCTTTTGCGCCTTGACCGTCTCCGGGTTCTTCGTCTTCGGGAAAACAAAGGCGTCGCCCTGGATCAGGTACGGCACATTCGGTCCGAGCCCGGCGATGCAGCCGAAGTCCTTGCCGGCCGTTTGTTTGGCGGCGGCGAATTCCCCCTTGGCCCAGTCGCCCATGATCTGCACCCCGGCCTTGCCGCTGATTAGCATGGCGGTGGCGTCGTTCCAGTTGCGGTTGGGCGCACCGGCATCGACATAGGTCTGCAGCCGCTTGAAGGCCAGCAGCACATTTTTAAACGCCTCCGAGTTGATCGCCTGCGGCGAGCGGTCGCGCAGCACCGACAGGTACAGCGCCTTGCCGCCGATATTGGCCAGCATGGCCTGGAACAGGATGTTTTCCTGCCACGGCTGCCCCCCGTGCGCCAGACCGACCACGCCGGCCGCTTTGAGCTTGTCCAGCGCGGCGAACAGTTCGTCCGGCGTGGCCGGCTCCTTGACGATGCCGGCCTTCTTGAACGCCGCCTTGGAGTACCAGATCCAGGTCGACATGTGGATGTCGACCGGCGCCGCGTAAAAGTGTCCATTGACCTTGATGACGTCGAGTATCGGCGCCGGCATCAACTGGTCCCAATGGTCGCGCAGCGCGATGTCGTCGACGTTGTTGAGCGAGCCCTGGTCGATCAGGTCGCGGAATTGTTTGGTGGTGTTGAACTGGGCGGCCGTGGGCGGATTGCCGCCGACGATGCGGTTGATCGCCACCGACTTGGCCTGGTCGGCGCCGGCGACCGCCGTATCGGCCCAAACGCCGCCGGCGGCGCGATAGGCGTCGGCGAATTTGCGCACGGCGGCCGACTCGCTGCTCGAGGTCCACCAGTGCATCACCTCCGCCTTTGGCCCGGGCGTCGCCGCGACGGATGCCGCCGGCGCCATCAGGCCCATCGCCATTAAAGCCGCCACCCCGGTGGCCAGTGCGTTGCATTGCTTGAACATCCAGCCTCCTTGAACGCCGAAGCCGCCGGCGCGCCGCACACGATTGGAAACGTTACCAATTCACACACCCGAATATAGCACCCAATTATTTTGAGTGTCAACGCCCCGATCGACGTTTCGCCGGCCGCATGCTACCGGTCCGCCCGTCGCAGGGACGTGTCGCCGTTCAGGGCGAACGGCAGCGCCCTGGCCCACCGGTTCGACGACAGCGAAAACGTCAGCGCCCGCACCTGGTGATACCACCCGGCCGGCACGTACAGCATGTCGCCGGGATTGACGACGCATTCGATCATGGTCGCCTGCCGCGCCAGCGGGAATTTGTCGAAATCCGGCGCCTCGGGGTCGAACGGTGAGCCGAACAGGATGGCGTTCGCCTGGTTCGGGTACAGGAACTCGTCATGGTGGGGCGGCGACAGGAAAATACGCTTGGTGCCCCAGATCTGGGCGAAGATGTTGTCGTCGTAGTCGCAATGCAGCGGCGTCACGGTGCCGGCGGGGCCGAGCCAAAAGCGCGGCGGCCCCATTTTGTCGAAATACGTCGGCCAGTGGCACATGCTGTTCAATTCGCGCAGCTCCAGATTGCCGAGGTAAGGCGGCAGTTCCGGCGTGCCGCCGGCGACCAGGTCGAGGTACTCGCCCATCGACATGTCCCGCATGGCGCGATCGGCCGCGAACGCGGTGTTGATATAGTCGCCCACCCGCGCGCGCACTTGCACCTCGCTGTAGCGGTCGCGTAGCGCTTGCGGCGTCAGCGCGCACAGCGGCCAGCGGTTGACGAGGCCCGTGATCAGGAATGGCAATCCCTGCGAAGCGCGCGCGCGAAACGCCGCCGCATCGGGCACGCGCACGCGCGGCACTTCCGAAATCG
>DATMSN010000310.1:0-3843 GCA_035565375.1 Duganella sp.
CCGCGCGCGCCCAGCAAGGCGCTGCGGTGGAAGCGGCGGCCGTTGACCAGCACCAGGGTCTGGTCCGGCGACAGGCCGCGCAGGGTTGCCGGGCGCACGAACACCTGGCCGTCGGCCATCGGCAGGCGCTGCACCACGTACGACGGCACCAGTTGCGCCAGCACGTCGTTCAGGTCGGACGATTCGACCGCGCCGATCTCTTCGCGCGTGAACACATCGACCGGCGCCAGCGTGTCGAACTGGGTGCGGTTGCTGCTGCGGGTTCCGGTCACGATCACCGATTGCTGGGCGCCGGCGGCGTCCGACGGGATCGCCGACGCGACCGCCCCGGCGCTCTGGGCATGGGCGCTGATCAGCACGCTATAGGCGCAAAGCGCGGCGGCGCTGGCAATTTGGCTACGTTTAATATTCATTGGCATGTGGTTTGGTTGAGAAATAGCGCCAACTTCTATTAATTTCATTCAAGTGACATCAACTGTGGCGAAGCGGGCGGGCGCTAGCTTACAAAACCAGTGTGTCAGGGGCATGACGCCGTGCATGCGGGAAATGAATAAGATGTGTTTAATTTACAAAAATTTCCACAACGGAAGGCGATATGGAGGCAAAACCGGCGACAATATGAGCACGATCGCGGCGATACCGCGTTATTTCACCCCCTTTGGAGTTTTTGCCCGATGTTCGGCTTTTTCAGGTCCCCCACTTTGTCGCCGCGCTTGTTGCGTTTGAAGGATTCGGCACTGTTCGCCACGCTGACGCCGCTCGAACTGAAAATCGTCGACGGCCTGATGCACGAGCGCCGCTACCTGGCCGACGAGATCATCTTCGACGAGGGCGAGGAAGGCCAGGCGCTGTATCTGGTGATGTCGGGGCGGGTGCTGGTCAGCCGCGAAGTCGACGCCGGCCGCGAGGTGGTGGCCGAACTGTCGGCCGGCTCCTTCTTCGGCGACATGGCGCTGCTGGACAGCTCGCCGCGCAACGCCCAGACCCGCGCGCTGGAGAACTGCGAAGTGGCGGTGTTCTTCCGCGCCGACTTCATGGGGTTGATGGAAACGGACGCCGTCATCGGCTACAAGATCGCGCTGGCCCTGGCGCGCCACATCGGCCTGCGCCTGCGCGAGTGGATGGCCGGCGTGCCGCACGTCGAGGCCTTATGACGTTCATCCCCACCCAACAGCGGGCCGGTCCGGTCGTCTGGTGCGGCATCATCGGCGCCACCTGCGCGCTGCTGTTCCTGCTGCAGCAGATGCTGTTCCTGGCGATCCCCTTCCTGTTCGGCATCGTGCTGTACTACATCCTGCAACCGCCGATGCAGCGCCTGATCCGCCTGGGCGCGAGCGTCAACGCGGCCATCATGACGGTCGGCGGCGTGTTCCTGCTGTTGCTGCTGGCCGCCATCTTCATCGCGGTGCTGTGGGATTCCGGCCCGTCCGACCCGTGGCAGGACATGCTGGGCAAATACATCACCGGCGGGCTCGAATTCGTGCGCCAGACGATGCTGTCGCTCGAGCGCGAGTTCCCCATCCTCAAGCAGGTCAAGCTGGCGCGCACCGTCAACAGCCGGGTCAACTCGTTCACCGGCACCTTCGTGCAAAAGCACCTGACCGAGATCCTGGTGTCGGTGGCGGCGTGGCTGCCGTCGCTGCTGCTGGCGCCGTTTTTGACCTTCTTCTTCCTGCGCGACGGCCTGCGCTTCAAGAAGTTCCTCGCGCGCGCGGTGCCCAACGCCTTCTTCGAAAAGACGCTGTGCCTGCTGCACGAGGTCGACCAGACCGCGCACCGCTACTTCCAGGGACTGGTCAAGCTGACCTTGCTCGACACGGCGGTGCTGGCGCTGGGCCTGTGGGCGATCGGCGTCTCGTCGCCGCTGGTGCTGGGGCTGATCGCGGCGGTGCTGGCGTGGGTGCCGTACGTCGGCTCCATCCTCGGCTGCGTGCTGGTGGTGATGGTCGCCTCGACCGACGCGCCGGGCAATCCCTCGGTGGCCTACCTGGCCATCGGCGTGTTCATCCTGGTGCGCCTGCTGGACGACTTCGTCTTCATGCCGCTGACCCTGGGGCGCAGCCTGCACATCCACCCGCTGATCACGGTGCTGATGATCTTCATCGGCGGCTACGTGGCCGGCGTGGCCGGGCTGATGCTGGTGTTGCCGCTGCTGGGCGTGGTCATGGTCGTCGGCGAAACGCTGGGGCGCTTGATCACCGATCCGCGGCTGCGCGCGCGCCACCGCAACGCCATCCATTTGCGCACCAGGCAGGCCAGCGTCGACCTCGTCACATAAATACCGCTGGCGCCGGCAGCGTGATCACCGCCGCGCCGCCGGCTTGTACCCGGCCAGCCAGGCGCGCACATTGTTGGCGTCCGCGACGCGCGCATATTTCCCTTGGGAATCGAGGAACACCATCACCGTGGGGCGCCCCTTGACGGTCGCGTGCAACACCATGCAGCGGCCGGCTTCGGAGATATAGCCGGTCTTCTGCAGGCGGATGCGCCAGCTCCGGTTGGCGGTCAGCCGGTTGGTGTTGTGGTAGACGGTTTGCCGCCCACCCTGGCGGATGGTGAAATCGCGGTCCGTCGAATAGCGCCGTATGAGCGCGTGCTTCTCGACGGCGATCACCAGCTTGGCGAGGTCTTGCGGGCTGGAGACGTTGGCGCTCGACAGCCCGGTCGGCTCCACATAACGCGTATTGAGCATGCCCAGCGCCCTTGCCTTGGCGTTCATCGCCGCCACAAAGCGCCTGGTTCCACCCGGAAAGTTACGGCCCAGGGCCGCCGCCGCGCGGTTTTCCGAACTCATCAAGGCAAGATGCAGCATGGCCGAGCGCGACAGGCGGGTTCCCACCTGCAGCCGCGACGAGGAGAACTTGAGCCGGTCCACGTCCGCGCCGGTCACCTCCAGCATCTCGTCCATGTCCTGGCGCGCCTCCAGCACCACCAACGCGGTCATGAGCTTGGTGAGCGACGCCACCGGCATGGCCGCGCCGGCGTTCTTCTGGTACAAGACCTCGCCCGTTTTCGGATCAAGGATGTACACGGCGCTCGACTTGAGCGTCGCCAAGCGGGCCACGCCGGGCGCCTTGAGAACGCGGCGCACGGCAGGTTTGGCGGCGCGTTTTCCGTGCGCGGCCTTCTTCTCCCTCGCGGCGGGCGACGGGCGCGCTTCCTTGGCCTGCACGGAAGATAAACCGGGTGCCGCGAGCAGGGCGAAGCCCAGGAACAAAAAAGCGAATAATTTCATTGAGTAAACTTGGCAAACCCCGCCGCGTCTCCATGCGGACGGGCGGTGGATGGGATGATCGGCCATTGTGGTCAACCAGACTTAGCAGCCACTTAGCGTCAGGGATAGCGGCGGGCGCGCACGCTACCCGGCCCGGCGCGAACGGGCCGGCATATATAATTGGCGCCGGTGCGACGCGCCCATCGCGGCCGGCCAGACGGAAGGAACCAAGGATGAGGGTGTTGCTGGTGGAGGACGATCCGATGATCGGCAGCGTGGTCCAGCACGCGCTGCGCGACGCCAGCTACGCGGCCGACTGGGTGCGCGACGGCGAGGCGGCGCTGACGACGCTGCGGGCCATCGAATACGAAATGGTGTTGCTCGACCTGAACCTGCCGCGCATCGACGGCATGACCGTGCTGCGCACGCTGCGCGGCGTGCGCGAAAACGTGCCGGTGCTGGTACTGACCGCGCGCGAGGCGACCGAGGACAGGGTGGCCGGGCTCGACGGCGGCGCCGACGATTACCTGGTGAAGCCGTTCGCGATGAGCGAACTGCTGGCGCGCATGCGCGCGTTGGCCCGGCGCAAGGACGGCAGGGCCGACACCGTGCTGGGCAACGGCATCGTC
>DATMSN010000311.1:0-2121 GCA_035565375.1 Duganella sp.
TTCTTGCCCGACTGGTGCGTCACCAGCGGGCGCTGTTCGGCCGGGATCAGCGCCAGCGCCGCCGGCAGGTTGTCGTTGAGCGCCTTCGCGCCCAGGCTGCCGCCGACGACCAGTATCCGCAGCGGACCTTCGCGGCCGGCGAAACGCTGCGCCGGCGAAGCCATGTCCAGGATCTCCTTGCGCACCGGATTGCCGGTGACGACGGCCTTGCCGGCGGCCTTGCCGAAATCGGCCGGGAAGCCGAAGCACACCTGGTCCGCGAACGGCACCAGCGTCTTGTTCGACAACAGCAGCGCCGCGTCGGCGTTGACCAGCGCCAGCGGCACGCCGCCCATGCGCGCCATCAGGCCGCCCGGCACGGTCACGTAACCGCCCATGCCCAGCACCACGTCCGGCTTGCGGCTGCCGATGTAGCCGCGGCAGGCGATGAAGGCCTTGACCATCTTCAGCGCGCCGCCGAGCGAATGCTTCAAGCCCTTGCCGCGCATGCCGGTGAAGTCGATGCTGTCCATCGCGATGCCGTGCTTGGGCACCAGTTCCTGCTCCATGCCGGCGGAGGTGCCCAGCCAGGTCACGTCCCAGCCGCGCGCGCGCATCGTCTGCGCGATCGCCAGGCCGGGGAAAATGTGGCCGCCGGTGCCGGCCGCCATGATCATTAGTCGTTTCATAGTGCGCGTTTCATAATCTGCCGCCGCGCATCAGGACCCGGTTCTCGTAGTCGATCCGGAGCAGGATCGCGAGTCCGACGCAGTTGATCACAACACCCGTGCCGCCGTAGCTCATCAGCGGCAGGGTCAGGCCCTTGGTCGGCAGCAGGCCGAGGTTCACGCCCATGTTAATAAACGTCTGCACGCCGATCCAGATACCGATGCCCTTGGCGGTCAGGCCGGCGAAGGTCTGGTCGATGGCGATGGCCTGGCGGCCGATATCGAAGGCGCGCTTGATAATCCAGTAGAACAGCGCGATCACCACCAGCACGCCGACCAGGCCCAGTTCCTCGCCGATCACCGCCAGCAGGAAGTCGGTGTGCGCCTCCGGCAGGTAGTGCAGCTTCTCGACGCTGCCGCCCAGGCCCACGCCGAAGATTTCGCCACGGCCGAACGCGATCAGCGAGTGGGTCAGCTGGTAAGCCTTGTTCAAGGCGTTGTCCTCTTCCCACGGATTGAGGTAGGCGAAGTAGCGCTCGCGCCGGAACTTCGACAGCGCGATGATCGAAACGAAAATCACCACCAGCACCGCGCCGATGCCGCCGAACCAGATGGCGTTGATCCCGCCCAGGAACAGGATGCCCATGGCGATGCAAACGATCACGCCGAACGCGCCCAGATCCGGCTCCAGCAGCAGCAACAGGCCGACAAAGCCAACCGCCGCCGCCATCGGCATGAAGCCCTTGGTCAGCTTGTGCATGTACTGCTGCTTGCGCACCGTGTAGTCGGCCGCGTACAGCACCGCCACCACCTTCATCAGCTCCGACGGCTGGACATTGAACACCTTCAGCGACAGCCAGCGGCGGCCGCCGTTGACCACCACGCCCAGGCCGGGAATGAGCACCATCACCAGCAGCACCAGGGTGCCGATGAACAGATACGGCGCCGCCTTCTGCAAGTCGGAGACGCGCGTGCGGAAGACGAACAGGCCGACCACCAGCGACACGGCGATGAACATCGCCTGGCGCTGCAGGAAGTAGGTGTTCTGCCAGCGGATGTAGTTGGCGAACTTCGGCGAATCGGGCAGCGAGATCGACGCCGAATACACCATCACCATCCCGAGCAGCATCAGCAGCAAAGTGACCCAGACCAGCGGCTGGTCGTACTCCATCATCTTCGACTGGCGCGCGCGGCTGTCTATCGACGGTACCGTCGATTTCGCGCCAAAACGGAACGGCAGCTGGAGCGCCATCAGATCTCCTGTCCGTTGTCGAGGGCGATATCGCGCACGGTGTCGATAAACACCTGCGCGCGATGCGCGTAGTTCTTGAACATGTCCATGCTGGCGCAGGCCGGCGACAGCAGCACGGCGTCGCCGCCCTTGGCCAGCACGCTGGCACGCTTGACGGCCGCTGGCAGATCGGTCCCGCAGTCCACCAGTTCAACGCCGGACGGTTCCAGCGCGGCGCGCAGC
>DATMSN010000312.1:0-7836 GCA_035565375.1 Duganella sp.
GGGCGGCAATATGACGCTGCTATGACAAAAAACAATACGCGGGGAAAAAGGCAAAAAAAAGCCCGCTAGTTAAAGCGGGCTTAAAACTATTTTCTTGGAGGAGAATAGTGGAGACAGGTGTAATTATGGGGGTGCATCAGATATGTGTCTAATTGTTGTTTCAGATACCAGTCATCAGGCAGGCGCATAACTGGCTATTTAACGGGTTTTTATTTGACGGGGACGGTGTAATTTAATGCCAGCCGGCCGCCGTCGACGTACAGGGTTTGACCGGTCATATAGCTGGCGTCGTCGCTGGCGAGGAAGGCGGCGATGGACGCCACTTCCTCCGGCTCGCCGCAACGGCCCATCGGCGTGCGCGACAAAATCGTGTTGCGCGCCTCCGGACTGGACATGACCGCTTTCTTCGCCAGTTCCGTCAGGATGGTGCCGGGCCCGATGCCGTTGACGCGGATGCCGTGCTGGACCAGGTTCAGCGACATCACCTTGGTCAGCTGATTGATCGCGCCCTTGGACACCACATATGGCACCTGGTTCGGGATCGCCAGCTCCGCATTGACGCTCGACATGTTGATGATGCAGCCGCTTTGCTGCTTGACCATCTCGCGCGCGACCGCCTGGCCGCACAGGAACATCGATTTCAGGTTGATGCGCAGCACGCGATCGAAATCGTCCTCGGTGACGTCGAGGAAATCGGCGGCGTGGGTGACGCCGGCGTTGTTAATCAGGATGTCGATGCGGCCGAAGGCGGCCAGCGTGGCGGCGACCAGCGCGTCCACATCGGCCTTCTGGCTGACGTCGGCGGCGAAGAAGCGCGCCTGTGAGCCCAAGGCGGCGGCCGCCTGCTCGCCCTCCGGTTTGATATCGACCAGCATGACTTGCGCGCCTTCGGTAATCAGGCGTTGCGCGCACGCCAAGCCTATGCCTTGGGTGGCGCCGGTCACGATGGCGACTTTTTGCGATAATTTCATAGGAGTGCTTTCTGAGCGTTCTGAAGATGGAGGGCAAATTTTAACAGCCTGTTGGTGTCGCGTTACAATAGAGGGTTTGCAACAGATTACAAAGGCGCGTCGTGAATTTCATCAACAAATTGTCTGCCGCGTGGACGGCCAACGACTCCCTGCTGTGCGTGGGCCTGGACCCGGACATGGCCAAGCTGCCGGCCCAGTTCCAGAACGACCCGCAAGGCATTTATCATTTCTGCCGCGAGATCATCGACGCGACGGCCGACCTGGCGTGCTCGTTCAAGCCGCAGATCGCTTATTTCGCCGCCCTCGGCGCGGAAGACCAGCTGGAAAAAATCTGCGCCTACGCGCGCGCGAACTATCCGCACATTCCGGTGATCCTCGACGCCAAGCGCGGCGACATCGGCGCCACCGCGCGCCAGTACGCGCGCGAGGCTTACGACCGCTACGGCGCCGACGCGGTCACGGTCAGCCCGTACATGGGTTCGGATTCGGTGGAGCCGTACATGGAGTGGAGCGAGCGCGGCATCATCGTGCTGTGCCGCACCTCGAACGCCGGCGGCTCCGACCTGCAATTCCTCAACGTCGACGGCAAGCCGCTGTATCAGCACGTGGCGCGTCTGGTGGCGGAGAAGTGGAACGCCAACGGCCAATGCGCGCTGGTGGTGGGCGCCACCTTCCCGGAAGAGTTGGCGCAGGTGAGGGCGATTGTCGGCGACATGCCGTTGCTGGTGCCGGGCATCGGCGCGCAGGGCGGGGATATCGCCGCCACGGTCAAGTCGGGCAGGACGGCGGCCGGCGCCGGCATGATGATCAACTCGTCGCGCGCGATTTTGTACGCGGCGCCGCAGGGGGGAGAGGATTTCGCCGCCGCCGCGCGCCGCGTCGCGCTGGAAACGCGCGACGCGATCAACCTGCATCGCGGATAAATTACTGCGCCGGCGCGATCAGTTCCACGTACTCGTACAATTCGGCCAGGATCTGCTCGGCGCGCTCATCGGCGTCCTGCTGCAGGTGATCGATCTCGCCGAAGAACTGGTCGATGCTGCGCGCCCCGCCGGCGCCGTCGTAAAAGCGCGCGGCCCGGTGCTGCTCCCAATGTTCCAGCTCCGGTTCGGTCAACGTCTCCGGGAAATTGCGGGCGCGATAACGGAACAACAACTCCGGTAAGCGCGCGTCGTCAAACGAAGGCGACGCCGCCGCCAGTTTGGCCGGCGTCTCCTTGCGCAGCGATTCGAGCAGGCGGCGATCCTCCTTGCCGATAAAGCCGTTATACAGGTCCTCGTCCACATCCAGCTCCGCGCCGGGCGGACGGTAAAACACCTGTTCCCACTCGACATCCATGTTGCGCCCCGCCGCGGCCAGCGCGGCGAACGCCTTGCCTTGCTCCAGATCGATGCCCCACTGGCTGGCCATGGCCGGCGACAGCGTCTTCAAGTTCGCCACCAGCATCGGCGACTTGTTCAGGTGGATGCTCTTGACCGGCAGCCGCGTCATGCCCTCGGGCAGCGCGTCGGCGCGGGTGAAGATGCGGGTGCGTATCGTGTCCGCGTCCAAGGTGAACAGCTCGGTCGGATCGTAGGTGCAATCCCAGACGATGACTTCGTTCTTGTTGGTCGGATGCGTCGCCAGCGGCCACACCAGCGCGATGCAGCCGCGCTCGACCGGGAACATGCCGGACACGTGCAGGAACGGCGCGCGCAGGTTCGGCGCCAGGTGCATGCCGATCTCGTCGGCCACGCGGTCCTTCTTGTGCAGCGCGAAGCAAAAGTCGAACAACTTCGGCTGCTTCTGCTTGATCAGCCGGGCCAGCGCGATGGTGGCGCGCACATCCGACAGCGCGTCGTGCGCCGCCTCGTGCAGCAGGCCGTTGGCCTTGGCCAGGTCCTCCAGCCGGAAGCTGGGCTTGCCGTCGGCCTTCTTCGGCCATTCGATGCCTTCCGGGCGCAGCGCGTACGTCATGCGGACCACGTCCAGCAAATCCCAGCGGCCGCACTGGTTTTGCCATTCGCGCGCGTACGGATCGATCAGGTTACGCCAAAACATGAAGCGGGTGATCTCGTCGTCGAAGCGGATCGTGTTGTAGCCGACGCCGATGGTGCCCGGCTTGGAAAACGCCTGCTCGATGGTGGCGGCGAACTTGTGCTCCGGCACGCCCCATTCGAGGCATTGCTGCGGCGTGATGCCGGTGATCAGGCAAGATTGCGGATCGGGCAAGAAATCATTGGCAGGTTTGCAATACAGCATGATCGGGTCGCCGATCTCGTTGAGGTTGGCGTCGGTGCGGATGGCGGCGAATTGCGCCGGGCGATCGCGACGCGTCTGGGCGCCAAAGGTTTCGTAGTCGTGCCAGAGAAAAGTCTGTGTGGTCATAGAGCGCAGTCAGGGGGGCTACAGTTATATTAAAAACTGCCGATAATTCAAAGGTATTCCAACCGGAGCAACATCATGGCCACTCCCGTCTCAGTTACATCAGGTTCCACGGCTGCCAGTAAGGCCGCTCCCATCCAGACCAAAGACGTCCAGGCCAAGGAAGACAGCACCATGTCGGTCGGCGCCAAGGCCAAGGCCCAGCTCAACGCTTCCATCGTACAAGCTTCGCTGACGGTATCGCTGAATTCTTCCAACGAACCGCTGTCGGTCTTGCTGAAAACCGCGCTGACCGGCATCAACGAGGCGCTCAAGGACCAGTTCGGCGAAAACGCCATCGAGAACGCCGTGTCGCAGGACAATACGCCGGAAGGCACCGCGAGCCGCATTGTATCGCTGTCGACCGCATTTTACGATGCGTTCAAGCAGCAGAACCCCGGGGAGGATGAGGAGGTGCTGCTGAACAAGTTCATCGATACCTTGAAAAAGGGTGTCGACCAGGGCTTTGGCGAGGCGCGCGACGTGCTCGACGGCTTGAAGGTGCTGGGCGGCGAGGTGGCCAGCAACATCGACAAGACGTATGAGCTGGTGCAGAAGGGGTATGAGGATTTTATCGCCTCGCGCCTGGCCAAGCCGGCGGAAGAGACCAAGGCCAGCGCCTGAGAAAAACCTCGGAGACACGTAGGGCGGATTAGCGCAGCGTAATCGGCCATGCATGCGTTTCGGCGGCGCTTGCATGGCCGATTACGGCGTTCCGCCTCTTAACGCCTACCGGCAGGTAGGCGGTCCCTTCGATGGGCCCCCGGGGCGGATTGGCGGGCCTCGCCCGCTAATCCGCCCTACGTGGTTTCGTGGTATTTTTTGGATTCCGTGGTGGCGGTCATTCGTTCACGCCAGCTCTTCCTGCGCCACGCGGTCGCGCCCCAGCTCCTTGGCGCGGTACAGCGCGGCGTCGGCGGCGGCGATCAAATCCTGCTCGTTTTGCTGCGCCTGCAATATCGCCACCCCGAACGAGGCGGTGACGTGCGGCAGCGGCGCGCGCATGTCGTTGAACACCACCGCCTGCCGCATCCGCTCGCACAGCCGCTCGGCGACCGCCAGCGCCACCTTGCGCTGCGTGTCCGGCAGCAGCACCATCATTTCCTCGCCGCCGTAGCGCACGGCGAAATCGGTCGGGCGCAGCGCGCCGCTGAGCACCTGCGCGGCCGCGCGCAACGCCTGGTCGCCGGCCAGGTGGCCGTGGCTGTCGTTGAACTGCTTAAAATGGTCCAGATCGATCATGATCAGCGCCAGCGGCGAGTTCGATCCGTGCGCGGTGGCGATCATCGTCGGCAGCAAATCGTTGAGCCAGGCGCGGTTGTACAGGCCCGTCAGGCCGTCGATCATCGACAGCTGGCGGTAAAACTCGCCCAGCTTCTGGCGCCGGCGCAGTTGCGCGTTGGCCGCGCGTATGCGGAACGACAACAGGCGCAGCAGATTGCGCGCCAGCACGTTCGATTCGTCGATCAGTTGCCAGACGAGGTCAGCCTCGATCACCAGCACGTCGCTTTCCTCCAGCGCAGTGATGCTCGATAGATTGGCTTCCTCGTCGAGCACCGATTGCTCGCCCACGCTTTCGCCCGGCAGGATCTTGCTGACGGTGCCGTCGGCCATGCCGGTGCGGGTGTCGGTGGCCACCGACAGCGCGCCGCGCAGCACGATGTAGAGCCGCGCCTGGCTCGATTCCAGGACCGCCTCGTCCGCTTCCAGACGCATGATGGGGCAATGCGCCAGCAATTTGGCGATGGCGGCGTCATCATCCGCGCTGCGCAACAACTGCAACTCGCTGATCTGGTGGCCGGACGCGCCGAAGGTGCTGATTTGTTTCAAGATAATCTTTCAATAGCGCAGCGATTTATGCTGGCAGGCATTCTTGTGAGACTCAAACATCATACCCAAACGATGTGACGGGGTCACGTAGTTGTTGCGTGTTGTGGTGTGGAGTGCTTCAATATTGCCATTGCTATCAGACGGAAAACCCCATGACTTATATCGATGCGCTCGGCACTGCGCACCAGGCCGACCCCAACGCGCGCATCGTCTCGCTGGTGCCGTCGATCACCGAATTGCTGTGCGAGCTCGGGCTGGCCGGGCAATTGGTCGGGCGCACCGGTTTCTGCATCCATCCCGCCGACGTGGTGCATGCCGTGCCCAAGGTGGGCGGCACCAAGGACGTCAACCTCGACAAAATCCGCAAGCTGGCGCCGACGCATCTGGTCGTTAATATCGACGAGAACGAGAAGCCGACCGTCGAGGCGCTGGCCGAGTTTATTCCCCATATCGTCGTCACCCACCCGCTGCGGCCGCGCGACAACCTGGCGCTGGCGCGCTTGATGGGCGGGGTGTTTTGCCGGCGGGAGGCGGCCGAGCGCTGGTGCGCGGAGTTCGAGGCGGAATATGAATTGTTGCGGGCGGCGCCGAAGGGACCGCCGCAGACCATGTTGTACTGCATCTGGCAGGACCCGTGGATGACCATCTCGCGCGACACCTATATCGCCCGCATGCTGGAGGAGATCGGCTGGAGCGTGCCGGATCTGGGCGAGGTGCGTTATCCGCGTTTCGACTGGTCTCCGGAGCTGGTGGCCGGCGTCGACGGCGTGCTGTTGTCGAGCGAACCGTATCGATTCACCGAGGCCCATGCGGATGCGCTGGAAAAGCAGCTCGGCAAGCCGGTGCTGCTGGTCGATGGCGAAATGATGTCGTGGTACGGCAGCCGGTCGGTGCAGGGGCTGCGGTATTTGCGGGAACTGGCTACGCGCTGAGGAAACCCTCTGTGAAACACGCTAAAACACCCTAAAACACGTAGGGCGGATTAGCGCAGCGTAATCGGCCATGCATGCGCCGAGACGGCGCATCGATGGCCGATTACGGCGTTCCGCCTAATCCGCCCTACGTGTCACTGTGGTATCTCGGCAGTCGCGGGTCGTGTTACTCGTCGTCGGTATCGACCGTCGCGGGCACGGGATCGGCCGCGTGGCGCTTGTCCTTGTCGTGCAGACGGCCCAGGGCGCTGTCGAGCGCGCGCTTGAGTTTGTCGGCGGCGCCGCCGATCGATTGGTGCAGCGTGGCGGCGTGGTCGCTCACCGCGATGGGTTTGTATCCGGTAACGCGGGCTTCCATCAGCACGCGGTTGTCGCCGTCCGCGGACTTCTGGCCCAGGTTGTCGCTCAGGTGCACTTCGACGCTGGTGATCTGCTCACCAAAGCGGTGGAGCGCATTGCTCACGACTGATTGCACATGCTCGTCCAGGCTGGCGTGACGATCGATGGTTTTGTCGGAATTAATATTGATCTGCATATGCTTGCTCCTGTGTTGTTGAACTACGAATCCATATTACTCCTTTTTGGCTTAGGTTCTCGTTAAGTAGCTAACCATTGATGAGCGACGCCGCGATATTGATGGAAAGACCGAGTATCGCCAGGTTGTAGAAGAAGCACAGCACCGACTGGCCCAGCACCACCTTGCGCAGGCGGCGGCAGCGCACGCTCACGTCCGAGGTCTGCACCGCCACCGAGATGGTGAACGAGAAATACAGGAAGTCCCAGTAGTTCGGCTTCAGGTGGCGGTCCGGGAAGCCCAGCGCCGGCTCGCCGCCGGGGTGGGTGTAGTACAGATGGGCGTAGTGCGAGCAGAACATCACGCCCACCATGAACCACGAGCCGGTCAAGGTCAGCACGACGAAGCCGTAATGCAGCGCCAGGTCGGCGTGCGGCACGTCCTTGAGCGTGGTCAGCTGCGAGACGATGGCGACCAGGCTGATCATCACGGCGATCGACAGCGTGGCCAGGATCACCGGCCCTTTTTCATCCTGGCGGCAGGCGGCGCGTTTGATGTCGTACTGGTCGGCCCGCAACATCATCCAGCCCATCGTCGCCAGGTAGACCCAGACCGTCACATCCCACGCGGTCAGCACGCGGCTGAGCCAGCGCCAATGGCCGGGCAGCAGGGGCAACACCACGGCCCCGAGCACGATGGCGAACGTCAGGTGGGGACGGCTGTGGGCGATGCCGGGCAAGAATTTCATTGTTTGTCCTCATGTGGGAAGCGGTCCATGCGCGACAGGACCGGGAATAGCCAGGCCCACAGGCCCGTCACCGCCAGGGTGGCGGCGCCGCCGAACAGGATGGCGCGGGTCAGGCCCATCCAGCCGGCGGTGACGCCCGATTCGAATTCGCCCAGCTCGTTCGAGGCGCCGATGAACACCGAGTTGACGGCGCTGACGCGGCCGCGTATCGCGTCCGGCGTTTCATATTGCACCAGCAGGTGGCGCACGTAGACGCTGATCATGTCGCCCGCGCCCATCAGGAACAACGCCACCAGCGCGACGATGAAGGTGGAGGTGGCGCCGAGCACGATCGTGCCCAGGCCGAACACGGCCACGCCGCCGAACATCCACAGGCCGACCCGGCGCGTGATCGGGAAGAAGGCCAGCGCGATCGAGCACAGCGCGGCGCCGGCGCCG
>DATMSN010000313.1:0-8154 GCA_035565375.1 Duganella sp.
CGGCGGCCGGCGCCGACGGCGCAGCACCAGGTGATGGCGCGGCCAGCGCTACCCCTCCCTTCGTTTCAATCAACGAGCCGCCACCGGGCGCCACGCGCGGCCCAGCCAGCGACGCCTTCACCCTCGATATCTTCTAAGGACCGATGACATGAAAATTCAAGAGCTCATCCGCGAATTCAAGTACAACAGCGTCAAGCTGCCCGACCCGAATCCGGCCTTCACACTGGTGCAGGTGCGCGACTTCTTCGCCAACGTCTACCCGGAGATCATCAGCGCCGATATCGAGGGACCGGAGCAGGTCGGCGACAAGCAAGTCTACAGTTTCCGCCGTGCGGTCGGCACGAAGGGTGGCGCCATCCTGGCGCCTGCGGCTGTGGCCTTCCTTACCGGCTTCGTCGCCGACAAGGACTCCGTGTCGCTGCAGGAACTGGCGCAGGTCACGTGCCATCTCATGCCGATAGCACGCATCACCGAAACGATGCTGAACGACGGCTGGGTTATGCAACGGCGTGGCCCTCACAAGAACCTGGTCTTCGTCAAATCTCCCGTGCCGACAACCCAGGCCATCGCCGACCTGCAGGCGCTGGCCAGCATCGGCTGGTTCGACTGTGACCCGGCCGATCTCAACGCAATCCACTACGCCGACGCTATCCTCGCGAGCCCGCCGAGCGCAGGGAGCTCCGCCCTGCTGGATCGCCTGCTGCGGCTGCACGCAACCCACTGCAGCCGCTCCCAGGAAGCCGCAGCATGATCTCGAAAAGCACCCGCGCCAAGCTGATCGCCCAGATCAAGGCCAACGGCACGCTGGCCAGCACCACCGCACCATCGACGCTCCTCAAGGAAGCGGTCAAGGCTCCGCAGACTTTGGCGATCGCCAGCGTCATGAAGCGCTGCGCCGATGCGCGCGGTACCCGCTGGCTCGCTCCCAGCGCGCACCAGGTCATGCTGCCATGATGGCCGGCGCGCACGATCCGTTTCTGGCGCTGCCGCGCCTCGGTGCCGGAATCCCGTTCGAGTATCGCGTGCCCGGCGACAGCGGGATCTGCGCGCCGTTGGCGCTCGCGCTGCTCGAATCGCCGGCGCTGGACGACAAGATGTTTTCGCTCGGTCCGAATGCCGTGCTGGCCGACGTGTTCGCCGACCTCCACGAGCGCGACCTGGCCACCCGTGCGCTTTCCCGCTGGTGGGCGGACTTGCGGCGCCGATATCCCATGCAACTGTTCAAGTGGACGCTGATGGTCTCCGAGCTGGAGGATCTGCCGGATTCGGGCCGATTCGAGCCTGATCGTCCTTCCGGCAACCACGCCTGGTTCTGCATCAGCCGCGCCGAAAATGCGGATATACCCCGCGTCTCGCTGGCGCGTGCAGTGGAACAACTCGAAGTGCGCCTGGAAGGCTTTGGGCAAAGCGTGATTTCCCTGCTCGAGGACGCGCTGCGCCACCTGCCTGAATGCTTCACGCCTTGGCTGGCGCATCGGGCTGCTCATTGGTTGCATTGGTCCGAGACCGAGAACGACGAAGAAATGATCGCGCTGGCGCGCGATAACGGAGACGACCCAGCGGATCTGCTGACGCGGGAAATATTCTTTGAGGGTATGCCCCGGTGGGTGGTCGCGCCGCAGCGAACGCTGACGAGAAACCAGATTGTGCGCGCTGCGCGCGAAGGCTTTGAAAAAGATGTGATCTCGGCTTGCGATGCGATCTCGTCGCTGGCCAGCCGCCCGGATTTCGGGATTGATTCAGGGGGATGCGGAACGGAGACATCCGGTTACGACAGTGTCGAGGGCATGGCCGTCATATCGTGGAAAGCATTTGATACGCCAGGCAATGTCATTGACGACATGCTCAACCAAATCGGCCAATCGGGCGAATACGTCCACTTCATCGACATGCAGCACGTCGAGCTGACCTCTGCCGCTGTTGGGGAATGGATGCGGCGAACCCAGGACATGGTGCACCTCGCCTACCTCACCGAACAGCTAATTTTACTCATCGGAGAACCATTTTGAGCGACGTCTTTATCCACAGCGGCCATGACGTACGGCTGCAGCTCACCGAAGCGCTGCTAATGTATCGCTCCGGCGACGGCGCCGTCTACGCCACCACCCACCCAATCAGGGTTGAGAGCAACGATCCCGAGCGGAAGGTCATCGGCGCCGGCACGCCGATGACCAAGGAATCGCTGGCGGAGTTCGCCCAGGCCGTCGGCGCCGCGACCTCGTTCGACGGCTTCATTCCGGATCGGCTGCTGTACACGCGGCCGAACATGATCGCATGGTGGGCGCCGGAGGGTATCCGGAAGTGCTGGTTCAAGTCGCCGAACAAATTCATCGGCACCCAGGTTACCGAGGTGGCCCACCCCGCCATGGTATTCGTGGCCACGCCGGGCGACTGGTTTGTCTTCGCGCTCCGGGAGTCGGCCAGGCCAACGCCAAAGACCAAGCTCCAGCACTCCCCTCATTTCAACGTATGGGAAGGCGGGCGCGTGTGCACCGGCAACGTCAGCCTGCCGAAGGTCATCGACGCCAGCACGATCGAGCAATACGAAAAGGCTTTCTACAACAGCCACTTCACCCACCCCAATCGCCAGGGTGCTACCAAGTATCGGGGCGGAGTTACAGCGCTATGGCGCGCGCAAATCAAGCGGCCCGGGCTGGAAAGCATGCGCGCGGCGCTGCACACCTCAAACGAAAATCTCGGCCAGGCAATCGCCCGGATCACCGCCCGTCAAAAATTTATCTAAACAACAGGACCGACTATGAACGCTCAAGAATTTATGAAGCAAATGGACCACGCGGCGGAATTGGCGCGCAACGCCTACATGGAGCTCGCGCAGACACTGGAAGCGACGACGCGCGCCGGCCGCCAGCAGATCCTCGCCATTGATGAGGACACGGCGGCGGCCGAGGATCTCCAGCTCGACCTGGCCCTGCTGCAGGCCGCGCCCGTCGTCGTCGCCCCTTCGATGTGCGAGTTCCATCCGCTGCAGGAAAACGGCCATCGTTTCGTGCTGGCCGCCGACGGCGTCTATCTCGAGGCGCGCCGACCGTGGCTGCATTTCATCCACCGAATCGCCGAGGTGTCCGGCGTGGCCGTTCCATATGGCCGTATAACGCCACGGTTCGACCTCGCCTTCGGGCGCGTCGGGACCGCGCTGCCGCAGTTGCAGGAGTTCGCGCGACACGCCCAGGCGGCGGCGCCGCTTGAGGCGGCGGGCGCCATCATCTGGAATAGTCGCCTGGACTCGTGGCGCATCGAGTATCCCGAGATTATTGGCGAGGCTACGGCCGCCAGCATCATCTTCCAACAGCCCGTGCTGGCCGAGGATGAACACCTCGTGATCGACGTCCACAGTCACGGCCACCTGAACGCTTTCTTCAGCCCGGTCGACAATGCCGACGACGCCGGCGCGGTCAAAATCGCTGGCGTCGTCGGTAGCCTTGACGGCGAGCCGACCGTCGCGTTCCGGATCTGCGTGCTGGGCGTGATGATCCCGCTGTCGTTCCCCGCCGACAAAATCTTCGCGGCCTGAGGTCGACATGCCCCATTTCATTCCTCCCGACCTGCTCAAGCGCCGCGTCGAGATCAGTCTCGCCGGCGTCGGCGGAAACGGCTCGCAGATGCTCACCGGCCTGGCACGGCTCAACCACGCCCTGACGGAACTCGGCCATCCCGGCCTGAAGGTGCGCTCCTACGATCCGGACACCGTGAGCGAGTCCAACATCGGCCGACAATTATTCAGCCGCGTCGACGTCGGCGCCAGCAAGGCGCACGTCCTGACGAACCGGATCAACGCGTTCTTCGGCTCGGATTGGCAATCACATTTCGGCCGCTACGACGCCGACAGCATGCCCGACATCCTGATCATGTGCGTGGACAGCGCCAAGGCGCGCCACGAGATCCACCGGAGCCTTCGCAAATTCAAGGCGCAGTACGTGCTGGACCTCGGCAACCGGGCGTCGGATGGACAGGTCGTTTTCGGCCAGGTGATGCCCACGCACGATCTCACCAAGTTCCCGGACGGGCACGTCGCGCTGGCCAGCCCGTACGAGATCCTGCCCGAGCTGATCGACATCACGAAGTCAGAGGACGACGCGCCCAGCTGCGGCCTGGCCGAGGCGCTCGAGCGCCAGGAACTGTTCATCAACCAAGCCGTCGTCACGCCGGCGCTGAACATCCTGTGGGAATTCTTCCGCTACGGCCGGCTCACCTGGCATGGCGCCTTCGTCAACCTGCGCACCGGCAGCATGCGGCCGCTGATGGTGAAGGAGCCAACGTGAGTAATTCCAAAATCAAATACGTCTTCATGGCCGGCGGCTCCTTCGACTGCCTGAAGCCCGAAACCAATACCCGGCGCTATTGCGTCATCGAGGAGAGTAAATTGAATTCGAATTCCCCACCTGCGGCGCCGGCTGACCTTATTCATCTGCGCACATTGATTGCGGCCGCCCCCCAGCAGAGCGATGAGGAGTTACCACCTTGGAGCGCCGCATTCGCAGTTGAAGCCGACGCCGATCCCATCATCGCGGATGGCGGTGCGGGCCGCCTGCTCGCGTGCGACTACTTCAAGCGGGGTATGGATTACGCTATCGCCGCAAGCGCCACCCAGCCAGTGCAGCAGCCTGCGGCAGTCGTGGGGCTGTCTGTCGAGATGTCGCAATTCTTAACGGACGTAACGACAGCAGCTGGCTTGCTGTCGCATGGACGGCAAGATAAAGGGCTAGCAGATCGTATCGGGCGCGCCGCTTTTTCTCTGCGCACCGCCCCCGTTCCTGCCGCTGGCGTGCAGGGTGATGTGGTATATACAGCCATCATGGAAAAAGCGCTTTCGCCAACCGGCTACGGTGCTTATCTCAATGGTGATCCGCTAGCAGTCCACCCTGACGTGCTGAATTCAATAGTCCGATACACAGTAGCCGCCACCGTGCAGCCGGATAGCGGGCGCGATGCGGCGCTGGTGGAACTCGCTGATCCGTGGGTATCTGCCGTGCGTAGCGCCGACAACCTGTGTCCATGCGAATTGTCAACGCCGGACAAATGGCGCTGGAAAGCGGCTCACATACAAACCGCCCTCGCCGCCCATCCCGCACCGTCTAGCGATGCGGTGCTCCTAGCACGCGAGCAGCGCGACGCTCAATCGCTCGCCTCGTTACTGGCGAAGGAACGCGCCCGGTTCGAATTCCTGCATTCAACCAACAGGGATGCGGAGGGCTGGGAATGGGGCGTGGCACGCGTCCGCGTTGTTGATGGCAAAGTCGAATACCTGTGGGGCGCGTCCGATCACTCGGACATCGACGCCATTGTTGCCGCCCATCCCGCTAACGGCGCGCAGGCAGGGCTGAGCGAAATCACGATCAGCCGCGCAGCCTATGACGTGCTGGCCGAGCGCCGCCACCAGATTGAGAAAGAAGGCTACGACACCGCGCACGATGACGAACACGTCAACGACGAGATTGCCGCCTATGCGACGTTCTACGCCATGCCACCCGGCGCGCGCGATTGGACGGCCGCGGAAACCGGCTACGGTGCGACGTGGGGCGAGGCAATCATCCCGGAGAACTGGGGACCGGCCAAGCCCGGTGATCGGCGCGGTGAATTGGTCAAGGGCGGAGCTCTGATCCTGGCCGAGATCGAGCGCCTCGATAGGGCTGAGGGAATGAAAGATGGCAAGGGATAATATGAACAACATTAAACGACTTTACGTGGACCTCTCCGAGGCGGCCGGCATGCTGTCACTGGCCATGTCGACGGTTCAGCGCCTGGTGCGCGAAAAGCAGTTCCCAGCGCCGCGACAGATCTCGACCGGCCGCGTGGGGTGGCTGGTGCGCGAGATCGAGGATTGGGCAGAGGCGCGCCCAGTATCCGATCTCCCGCCGCCGCCGAACACCGGCGCCCGGAAGGGCCTCAGGCTGCGGACCGAACCAGCGATTCAAGATGCTGGTCAAGCAGCGTGATCCACTTTCGTTTTTCCTTGTCATATTCGTGCAAGTTGTACGTGCCGGTGATGCCTGGCTTCATGTGGCCCAACATCACCTCGCCGATCTCATCCGGGCAGCCGAGCTTCGCCAGCAAGGTGCGCGCGCTGCGGCGCAAGTCGTGCGGTGCCCAGCGCTCGACCGGGAGCCTGGCCCGCACATAATCCGGCCTGGTCTTCGAGTACGGCATGCGCATCCAGACCGTAGCCCCAATGGTCTTCTGCTCGACGTGACCATACTCGCCGCTTGACAGAAACAGGTAGCCGGTCTTGACCAGGGCCATGCGCCGCCGCACCACCGCCTCAGCCCGACCGACCAGCGGCACCCGAAAGTCCGTAGCGTTCTCCCTCCAGTGGTTTTTGGTCTTCGCCTTCGGCACGACCCACCACAGACCATCCGCCTCCTCGAATATCTCCTCCTTCTCCATCGCGCAAATCTCGGAGCCCCGCGCCATCGTCCAAAGGTAAAGTTCAAGCACGTCCTCGTTTAGCTGCGGGAAATTGGGCAGCCACGGGATCAGAACGCCGAGCTCGGACTCGCTGAGCACGCGCTTGGCGGTACCGACCTTTTCTCCCTGCAGCTCTCGCCCCTTGCTCCGCAGCTTGCCGCGCAGGATCAGGCGCCACCAGTTGGGCGTGTTCTCGGGTAGCCGGCCGGCATCGAGGGCGTAGTCCCAGGCGCCGCCCATCTCGGCCCGCAGCTTCCCCGCCTGCACCGGAATGTGTGCGAACGATTCGATAAGGTCGAACGCGACGGAGCGCGTGACGTCGACGGCCGGCATGTCAGCGGTGTCGCCGAGCATGGTGGCGAAAATCCGGCGCACCTCGGCGGCGCCTTTGGCGCCCCGGTTTAGTTCGATGTAACGCACCAGGTAGTAATTGCACACCTGGCCCACGGTAAGGTCCTTGAGCGCGCGCTGCTCGCGTTCCGCCGCAGCGGCCGCCCCTTCCTTGGCTTTCATCTCGCGCTTGGCCAGGCCGGGATCGTCGCCAGCGCCGCGCGCATCGCGAAGTTTCTCCCACGCCACCGTCGCGCTGGCCAGCGACACGGCCGGCCACTCGCCGATCTTGGTCTGCCGCATCCGCCCGTCTAGCGGGCTCTTGTAACGATAAATCCAGGATCTTTTTTGTGAAGTGGCCACCAGTCGCAATCCCGGGCACTCGGAAATGGTAAAGTGTTGGCCTGCTTGGAGGAGCTTGGCGGCACGAGCGTCGAATGGCATGGTTGTCCTTGTGGCGTAGATCCGGCGTAGCTTTTTGCCGTCGCCGCGAATCAGGGACGGATTTTAGCGTATGTTTACTTTTTCGAATGAAAAAACTTACGCCAAAATCGCAAGTGACATGACTTTGGATGACTTGCATTGACCGAACACAAGCAGATCAACATCAACAACAATACGCCGTACAATCAAATACTTAGATATGGATATGCAGTTAAATCAAGGCCTTACGGAATCCGGCAAAAGCAAGGTTACACCGATGATGCAGCAGTACCTCAGCATCAAGGCCGAGTATCCCGACATGCTGGTGTTCTACCGCATGGGCGACTTCTATGAGCTGTTCCACTCGGACGCGGAGAAGGCGGCGCGCATGCTCGGCATCACGCTGACGGCGCGCGGTTCGTCGGGCGGCCAGCCGATCAAGATGTGCGGCGTGCCGTTCCATTCGCTCGAGGGCTATCTGGCCAAGCTGGTCAAGATCGGCGAGTCGTGCGCGATCTGCGAACAGATCGGCGACCCGGCCACCAGCAAAGGCCCGGTCGAGCGCAAGGTGATGCGCGTGGTCACGCCGGGCACGCTGACCGACGCCGACCTGCTGCCGGAAAAGGCCGAGCGCCCGCTGCTGGCGATGTGCATCATCAGCCAGCGCAAGGTGTGCACCGCCGGCCTGGCGTGGCTGTCGCTGGCCAGCGGTTCGCTCAAGCTGATGGAGTTCTCCGGCGACAGCCGCACCGTCAACACCCGCATGCAGCAGGAGCTCGAGCGCATCGCGCCGGCCGAGATCCTGCGCGGCGATAACGCCGACCTGTTCGAGGAGGCGGTCAGCTGCCACGTCAACCGGGTGCCGGACTGGCACTTCGACGTCGTCACCGGCCACAAGTCGCTGCTCGACCAATTGAGCGTGGCCACGCTGACCGGCTTCGGCGCCGACGGCCTGGGCGCGGCGTTCGGCGCGGCCGG
>DATMSN010000314.1:0-5532 GCA_035565375.1 Duganella sp.
CGCGCAGAAGATCGAGCCGGCCGCCGCCGCCGTCAAGCATCCGGCGTGGACGCGCAGCGCGAACATCTACGAAGTCAATCTCCGCCAGTACGGCAAGGAAGGCACGTTGAACGCCTTCGCCGCCACCCTGCCGCGGCTCAAGCAGATGGGCGTGGACGTCATCTGGCTGATGCCGATCCACCCGATCGGCGAGAAAAACCGCAAGGGAGCGCTGGGCAGCTACTACGCCGTCAGGGATTACAACGCCGTCAATCCGGAATTCGGCGGCATGGAAGACCTGCGGCGCATGGTCAAGCAAGCGCACGAGCTGGGCATGCGCGTGATCCTGGACTGGGTGGGCAACCACACCGCCTGGGACCACCCGTGGACCGCCGAACACGCCGACTGGTACAAGAAGAACGACAAGGGCGAGATCCACGCCGTCAGCTTCAAGAACGACAGCGGCGCCACGGAGGAATGGGCCGACGTGGTCGGTCTGGACTACGGCAACAAGGCGCTGTGGAAGGCCATGACGGACGCCATGGCCTTCTGGGTGCGCGAAGCGGGCGTCGACGGCTTCCGCGCCGACGCCGCCGGCATGGTGCCGACCGAGTTCTGGGAGCAGGCGCGCGCGCGGCTGGACAAGATCAAGCCGGTGTTCATGCTGGCCGAAGCGGACGACCCGGCGCTGCACGGGCGCGCGTTCGATGCCAGCTACGACTGGCAGCTGAACGGCATCATGCAAAAAGTGGGCAAAGGTCTGGCCGGCGCCGCCGAGCTCAAAGCGTATGTCGCCAATCCGGCGAAGGCGTACGCGCGCGACGCCTACCGGCTGCAGTTCACCAGCAATCACGACATCAACTCGTGGCAAGGCGCGGACAAGGACCTGTACGGTCCCGCCGCCGGCGCGATGGCGGTATTGAGCTACACGCTGCCGGGCATGCCGCTGGTGTACAACGGCCAGGAAGCGAAGTTGGACAAGAAGCTGGCCTTCTTCGAAAAGGACGCCATCGACTGGAAGACGACGGAGCTGGAAGGTTTCTACGCCGGCCTGAACCAGTTAAAGAAGCAGAATCCGGCGCTGTGGAACGGCAAGGCCGGCGGCACGATGCAGGTGCTCGATGTGATCAACGAGCAGCTGTTCGCGTTCCGCCGCCAGCAGGGCAAGAACACGGTGCGGGTGATCGTCAACCCGACCGGCGTGCTACAGAAATACAAGCTGGCCGGCGAAGAAGGCCAGGCCGTCATCAAACCCTGGCGCTGGCGCATCATCGTCTCCGAATAACTCCAGGGTCAGGTCCACCATTGCTACACGACCTGGGCTGTATGGCGTGACAAAGCTCAGCTTGTGTAGCATTGGTGGACCTGACCCCGGAGTTTTACCACATCAGATCGTCGGGGATCTGGAACGCGGCGTACGGATCGTCCTCGTCGACCTGCGTGCTGGCCTTGTTGACCCGCACCACCATCGAGGCGTCGCGCTCGGCGATCTTGTCGGCGATGACGCGCGGCACCAGTTCCACCGTCCCGTTTAACACCACGATCACCAGCCGCCCCGCCACCAGATGCTCGCGCACCGCCGGCGAGACGAAGATCCGCTCGATCTTGGTGCCGTGCGTGAAATTGTAGGGAATGTCGCCCTTGCCCTTGTCCTGGCGGTTCTGCCGCACCATCTGCGCGATCTGGGCGACGATCGCCTTCTGGTTGGCCGCCGCGTCGCGCTGCGCGTTCAGCTCGCGCGCGCGCTCGGCGTTCTTGCGCTGCACCTCCAGCGCCGCCAGCCGCGCCTCGTCGACGGTCTGCTCGCCAGTGCGGCGCTCAACCTTCTTCTGCTTGCTCTTTTCCTGGTTGGCCAGTTTGACCTTGGTCTTGTCGACCAGGCCGGCTTTCAAAAACTGCTCTTGTAACGAGACCATATCGGCTACTCCGTAATGAGACTCCGCCGCCAGCGCTGCGGCACCGGAACGCGGAAAGACGCTAGCATAGCAAATATGGCGGGGCCGCCGACCTTTTCGCCGTTCCCCGATGCCTTTCCCCAGGAGATCAAGATGGCCAACACTAAACAAGCCGCCTGCGTGCTCGCCGGCCTGCTGGCCCTGCCCGGCGCGTCGGCCGGGGCGCCGTTGGAGCACCACGGCATGTGCGACGCCTCGGCCGGCATCGCCGTCGACGACCATCATTTCGTCGTCGCCAACGACGAGGACAATATCCTGCGCCTGTATCGCAGCGACCGCTCCGGCGCGCCGGAGCGCACGTTCGACCTGTCCGCCGCGCTGCGCGTCCCCGGCGAAAAGCAGCGCGAGGCCGATATCGAAGGCGCGGCGCGGATCGGCCGGCGGATTTACTGGATCGCTTCGCACGGCGCCAACAAGAAGGCGCGCGCGCGGCCGGAACGGCGCCAGCTCTTCGCCACCGACATCGGCGGCAAGGGCGACGCGGTCACGCTGACCGTCGCCGGCACCCCCTACACCGGCCTGCTCGACGCCATCGCCGCCCATCCGGGGTTTCAACAATACCGGCTGCACGAGGCGGCGCGCATCTCGCCCGAGGACGAAGGCGGCCTGAATATCGAAGGCCTGGCGGCGACGCCCGAGGGCCACCTGCTGATCGGCCTGCGCAGCCCCGTGGTCGACGGCAAGGCGCTGATACTGACGCTGAAAAATCCCGACCAGCTGCTGGCGATCGGCGGCGCGGCGGCGAAGGCGCCGGTGTTCGGGCCGGCGATCGAATTGCCGCTCGACGGCCTGGGCATCCGCAGCATCGACTACGCCGACAAGCTGCGCGCCTATCTGATCGTCGCCGGGCCGAGGGATTCCGAGGGCGTCTTCAAGCTTTTCAAGTGGTCGCCGGCCACGCCGGGGACCGCGCCAACGGCGCTGGCGGCCAGCCTGGGCAAAAGCCTGCGCCCCGAGGGCCTGTTCGCGCTGGCGGACGGCAAATCGTTCCAGCTATTGAGCGACGACGGCGACGAAAACATCGGCGGCACGCCCTGCAAGGAGGCGCCGCCGGCGCAGCGCAAATTCCGCAGCATCACCGTCAACCTTTAAGCGCCGGGCGCCTTACTCGGTGGCCAGCCGCTTGGCCAGGCGGTACAGGTACTCCTGGCCGTCGTACAGCGACTTCACGCGTATGTGCTCGTTCAAGCCGTGCGCGCCCGACCCTTCCGGCCCATGGAACATGCCGCTGATGCCATAGGTCCAGATGCCGGCGTTGTTGAGGAAACGCCCGTCGGTGCCGCCGGTCGACATCGTCGGCACCACCGGCACGCCCGGCCACATGTCGTTGCTGATCCCTTCGACCGCCTTCATCAGCGCCGGCGTCAGCGGCGGCGCCGGGCTGGTCACGCCCTCGCCGATGCGGGTGATCTTGATCTTGTCGTCGGCCAGCACGCGCTGCAAGGTGGCCTGCACCTGGTCGATCGGCTCGCCCGGCAGGATGCGGCAATTGACGTTGGCGCGGGCGCGCTGCGGCAAGGCGTTGTCGGCGTGGCCGGCATCGACCTTGGTCGCCACGCAGGTGGTGCGCACGGTGGAGTTATGCATCGGATGAAGCGTGTACAGCCGCTCCAGCGCCGCCTGGTCCGGCGGATCGACCAGGATCGCTTTCATGTCCGCGCCCACCTGGCCCTGCTCGATGGTCGACATGCGCTGGTAGAACGCGCGCGTGACGTCCGACAGCTTGAACGGGAACGCGAATTGTCCCAGGCGCGACAGCCCGTCGGCCAGATGGTAGATGGCGTTGTCGCGATACGGCGCCGAGCTGTGGCCGCCCGGGTTGGTCACCTCCAGCTGGAAGCTCTGATACACCTTTTCGCCGGCCTGGATGCCATGGCGCACCGGCTTGTCGTTCTTGTCGAGCATGCCCCCGCCGCCCTCGTTGAGCGCCAGCTCGGCGTCGATCAACGGCCGGTGGTGCTTGAGCAGGTACTCGACGCCGTCGAATTTGCTCGGCACCAGCTCCTCGTCGCAGGTCAGCGCCATGACCAGGTCGCGCTTGAGCGCCAACTTTTCCTTCTTGTAGCGGATCATGTTGGCGACGAAGGCCGCCGCCATCGACTTGTCGTCGGCGGCGCCGCGCGCGTAGAACACGCCGTCCTCCTCGACCAGCTTGAACGGATCGCGGGTCCAGTCCTCGCGCTTGGCCTCGACCACGTCGATGTGGGCCAGCAGCAGCAAGGGCTTGGCGCTGCCGTCGCCCTTGAGCCGGGCGACCAGGTTGCCCTTGGCCGGCCCGCCGGGCGGCACGACGAGGTGCAAATCGGCGTCGCTGTAACCGGCCGCCTTGAGGCGCTTGGCCATCTTGGTCGCGGCCACCGTGCACGATCCGGCCGAGTCGGTGGTGTTGGTCTCGACCAGCTCCTGATAAATCTCGCGCAACTGTTTTTGCACGGGCGTCAATTCGGCCCCGTGCGCCGCGCCCGCCGCCGTCAAACCCGCCGCCAACAACCATGCCGCTCGTTTCATACCGCTCCCGTCCAGGTGGATTGCAAAATGGATCGCACAGCGTTCGAATTTATACCTCGACAATATTGGTGTCAAGCAAAGTAGCGATTGTTCAATGCTGCGCCGGATTGTGATTTTCTTGTCCATACTAATTGCAAGTGCGACTCTCCAGCGATCCTATGACTAAGAAGAACGACGTGCACGAACCCGCCCCACTGGCGCTGTGGGGCGGCCTGGAAGCCACCGTCAACCGTGTGCGCGACAACTACTTCAGCCAGATGGACCAGAATGGCCACGCCGGCAGAATTAGCGACCTGGACCGCTTCGCGTCGCTCGGCATCACCGCGCTGCGCTATCCCGTGCTGTGGGAGCTGATCGCGCCGGACGGCCTCGACAAGGCCGACTGGTCGTGGCCGGACGAACGCCTGCCGGCCTTGCGCAGCCTCGGCATCGATCCCATCGTCGGCCTGGTGCACCACGGCAGCGGCCCGCGCGACACCAGCCTGGTCGATCCCGCCTTCCCCGAGAAGCTGGCCGCCTACGCCGGCGCCGTCGCCCGGCGCTACCCGTGGATCGAGCAGTACACGCCCGTCAACGAACCGTGCACCACCGCGCGCTTTTGCGGCCTGTACGGCCTGTGGTATCCGCACGAGCGCAGCGACCGCGGCTTCGTGCGCGCGCTGCTCAACCAATGCAAAGGCGTGGTGCTGTCGATGCAAGCGATCCGCGCCGTCAATCCGCGCGCCCAGCTGGTGCAGACGGACGACCTCGGCAAAACCTACAGCACGCCGGAAATGGCCGCGAAGGCCACGTTCTACAACGACCGCCGCTGGCTGCCGTGGGACCTGCTGTGCGGCATGGTCGGCCCCGACCACGCGCTGTGGCGCTACCTGCGCGACAGCGGCGCCTGCGCCGGCGAACTGCAATGGTTCCGCGACCATCCATGCCCGCCGGACGTCATCGGCGTCAACTACTACATCACCAGCGAGCGCTGGCTCGATCATCGCGGCGAGCACTATGCCGACCACGACGTCGGCCCGGAAGGCTATGCCGACGTCGTCGCCGCCCGCGCGCTGGAGACGCCGCGCCCCGGCGTCGGCCCGTTGCTGCA
>DATMSN010000315.1:0-11047 GCA_035565375.1 Duganella sp.
CTGCGCCAGGTTGCGCACCTCGGTCGCCACCACGGCGAAGCCGCGACCCTGCTCGCCGGCGCGCGCCGCCTCCACCGCCGCGTTGAGCGCGAGGATGTTGGTCTGGAAGGCGATGCCGTCGATGACGCCGATGATGTCGACGATCTTGCGCGCCGAGATATTGATGGCGGCCATGGTGTCGACCACCTGCGCGACCACGGCGCCACCCTTGACCGCCACGCTGGAGGCCGATTCGGCCAGGCCGTTGGCCTGGCGCGCGTGGTCGGTGTTCAGGCGCACGGTGCTGGTCAGTTCCTCCATCGACGAGGCGGTCTCCTCCAGCGTGCTGGCCTGCTGCTCGGTGCGCGAGGACAGGTCGAGGTTGCCGGAGGCGATCTGGCCGGCCGCGCAGGCGATGGTCTCGGTGCTGGCGTGCACCTGGGTGACGATCTCGGCCAGGCTGTCGCGCATCGAGCGCATCGCGAACAGCAGGCTCTGGTTGTCGCCCGGCTTGGTGTGGATGTGCACGGCGAGGTTGCCGGCGGCGATCTGGCCGGCGATCTCGGCGGCGTGCTCCGGCTCGCAGCCCAGTTCGCGCACGACGCTGCGCGTGATCAGCACCGCCGCGACCAGGCTGGTCAGCAGGGCCAGCGAACCGATGATCAGCATCACCGTGCGGGCGCGCTCGTAGGCGGCGGCGGCGGCCTCGGTGGCGTCGAGGTTCTGTTTCTCCTCGACGGCGATGAGCTTGCGCAGCATTTCCCACCAGGCTTTTTGCACCGGGCGGAATTCATAGCGCAGCAGCTGGTACGCCTCGTCCTGCTTTTGCTCCAGCGCCAGACCGGCGGCGCGCTGGATGAAGGGGCCGGCCAGCGCGGCCTGCTTTTGGATCTGGTCCAGCAGTTGCTTTTCCTCGGCCGACGTTTCCTGCAGCTTGCCGAACATCTGGGCCAGTTTGTCCTGGGCGGCGGCGTATTTCTTTTCCTGCTCGGCGATGCGTTTGATCTCGATTTGGATTTCTTTATCTTCTTTTAACAGTATCAGATTGCGCATCGCCAATGCGCGCTCGGTGACGGTCAAATCCATGGTCTGGGCCAGCCGGGTTTCGACGCCGTTGACGTTGATGATCTCGTCCATGCGTGCCTGGATCTGGCGCATGCTGATCAGTCCCAGCGCTATTACTACTATGAGAAACACCGAAACAAGGCCGAATCCCGTGCCCAGCCGTTTCGCAATTGTCATGTTACGCGCTTTCATACTTCCTCCTGAGGGCCATCGATATCCGCATATGCAAATAAGAAATCCGCATATCGGACAATTGATCTTAGTGGGTGCTTTGCGCTTAAAAGTCTCCAATAATCACTTTTTGTTGGGACGCAACAATGCGCACCGGCATTGACGTGAAGTAAAAGAAGGCATAGTTTTAGCCGCGCAGAGGCAAGAAAGCGAGCTCGGCACTAACAACCGGGCAAGTGACTTGCATGTTGCAACAAAAGAAAAATGTGGCGGACCTTCGGCCACTGTTGCGGGCGTTATGGCTTCTTGTCGAAGTTTTGTTTGACGCGGGCCTTGCGGCGACGCTCGTCCTCGTTATGCGCTTTCCGTTTGTCCAGGCCAAACAGAGGTTCAAGGAATTCGAACCAGACGAAGGCGACCACGCTCAACGCGACGATCCACCACCAGGACAGCTGGGCGAACTTCCACACTTCAAAATAGCGTAGCGCGGACAGCGCCACGATGAGCAAAATGATCGGCATGTTGGATTTCCTCCTGGCCTCATCTTACAAACATTCTAGCTTTACTGGCAGCAATATTCTAATTCCAGGTCAACCCTTGGGCGCTTTATGCGTTTAATACGTAAGAGCAAAACACGGTAGAATAAGCGTCGGAATCGAAAGCACGGCATTGGCAGCATAAACTGGAGAACACAATGAAACGCAATTTGATGATGGTTGGCATGGTAGTCGCGTCGGCGCTGGTATCGCAGTCGGCGCTGGCGGACGCGGGACTGGATTTGGCGAAGGCGAAGAATTGCATGGCTTGCCACGCTGTCGCGACCAAGCTGGTCGGCCCGGCCTATAAGGATGTGGCGGCCAAATACGCTGGCCAGAAAGACGCGGAGGGCAAACTGGTCACCAAGGTGATCAAGGGCGGTTCGGGCACGTGGGGCGCGATCCCGATGCCGGCCAACCCGCAGGTGAACGAAGCGGAAGCCAAGACGCTGGTGAAATGGGTCCTGTCGCAGAAATAAGCGCTTCTCGCGGCCACAAAAAAACGCACCCTCGGGTGCGTTTTGCGTTTACAACTCCGTGTTCAACTCCGGGGTCAGGTCCACCAATGCTACACGGGCACAACCTCAACGGCGTTGGACCGCCAAAAATCGTCCACCACCGCCGCGCTCGTGTAGCAATGGTGGACCTGACCCTGGAGTTTATTTGACAACTTCGACTTTGGTCTTCTTGCCGTCGGTGTAGGTGAACAAGGTCAGCGCGCCGTCCTTGATGTCGCCCTTCGGATCGAACGAGATCAGGCCCGTCACGCCCTGGTACTTGATCTTGTGCAGGAACGGCAGGTACTTGGCCGGCTGCGACGATTTGGCTTCGGCCATCGCGGTGGCCATCGTCATCACCGCGTCGTACACGTACGGGGCGTAGATCTGCACGTCGGCGTTGTACTTCTTCTTGTAGCGGGCGACGAAGTCGTCCATGTTCTTTTGCTGCTCCGGCGAGACGCCGCCCGCTTCGGCGCAGATCACCGTGCCGTTGGCGGCGGCGTCGCCGGCCAGCTTGGCGAACGGCTCGGTGCAGATGCCGTCGCCGCCCATGAACTTGGCCTTGATGCCCAGCGCCTTCATCTGGCGCAGCAGCGGGCCGCCGACCGAATCCATGCCGCCGAAGAACACCAGGTCGGGATTCTTGCCCTTGATGGTGGTCAGGATGGCGTTGAAGTCGGTGGCCTTGTCGTTGGTGAATTCCTTGCCGACGATTTGCACGCCCGGCAGCGCCTTCTTGGCGCCCTTGATGAATTCGTCGGCGACGCCCTGGCCGTAGGCCGTGCGGTCGTCGATGACGGCGATCTTCTTGGCGCCCATCTTGCCGACCGCGTAGGAACCCAAGGTGCCGCCCAGCTTGGCGTCGTTGGCGACCACGCGGAACGCCGAGTTGAAGCCTTGCTGCGTGTACTTGGTCTGCGTGGTCGCAGGCGAAATCTGTGGAATGCCGGCGTCGTAGTAAATCTTCGAGGCCGGGATGCTGGTGCCCGAGTTCAGGTGGCCGATCACGCCGTTGACCTTGGCGTCGACCAGCTTCTGCGCCACCGCCGTGCCCTGTTTCGGATCGCTGGCGTCGTCTTCCAGCTGCAGTACGAACTTGACCGGCTTGCCGTCGATCTTGAAGCCTTTGGCGTTCAATTCCTCGACGGCCATCTTGGCGCCGTTTTCATTGTCCTTGCCGAGGTGGGCCGACGGACCGGAGACCGGGCCGACGTGGCCGATCTTGATCACTTCCTGCGCGTTGGCGCTGCCGGCGAAAGCCAGGGCGATGGCGAGTGGAATGAATTTAGTCTTGAACAGCATATACATTCTCCAATGGTTGAATAGTCGACGGCTGTCTTGTGAACGCCGTAGTGTTTTCTGCAAGGCCAAAAGGTACAACAAATTATTGCCCGCGCAAAGCGGGAAACGCGAAAGAAGCGCGAAAGTTTTGCGCTTTCATGATGCATTTCCAAAATTGGTGCGGCGATCGGCGCGGCATTTCCAAAATTGGTGCGGGGATGCGCGCAAAGGGGGCGATCCGCGCACCGGACGGGCGCGGATCGGAATGAGGACGGGGCGGGGAGGCGGTTATTTCTTTTGCGCTTGCAGGTGCGTCAACTCCTGCGAGACCGCGCGGGCGACGATCTTTTCGATGGTGTCGTGCAGGCCGATGCGGATCTCGTTGGTCAGGCCGTGCAGCGCGTGCGTCAGCACTTCGGCCATGCTGTCCTTGATGCGCTGCTCGAGCACGAAGTCGACCCGCGACTGCAGCTTGCCCATGATGCGCTCGGACAGGCGGTGCTCCAGCATCGCCCATTCGGCGTCGGTCCAGCCGTCGACAGCGTCGGCTTCGAGCCGCGCCGCCATCTCGGCGCGGGTGGTCGCCGCGCCAGGCAGCAGGTCGTCGCCCAGCGGCTCGGCTTTGAGGACTTCGGTCAATACAGGGATACTGGCGTCAAACGATTGGGCTTGGCTCATGATTTTCCTGTGACAAAGTGGGTGAGGGGATAGTCTTGCTGCTTGTATGCGACATAGCGCTTGCGGCCGGCGGCCGCATCATCCTCGTCGGAGGAAATCACTTCTATCATGCGCTCGAACTGGGCGACCCGATTTGAGGCGCGGCGCGACAAATTCACTAATAATTCCGTGTGTGGTAATTCCGCCTCATCGTTGTCGGTGAGCACGATCGGCGTGCTCGGCGCCAGCGCGTCGCCGGCGAGCACGTGCGGTAGGAAGTCGGTCGCCGAAAATGACCACATCGCCGCGTTAAGTTCCGCCAGTTGTGCCGCATCTTCCGTCATCATCACGACGCGATGATTGGCCGCCCAAGCCTTGCGCGCGAGGCGGCAGGCGTAGGCGATTTTGTCGGGCACGTTGGTGTGGAAATCGATGCGTGTCATGGCTGTTGTTCTGTTCGTAGAGGGGAAGTGCGCGCGGCCCGGCCGCGTGATTCCAGTTTATGCGAAAACCGCTTTTGTCGCTGGCATCGTTGTTGCTACGATTTGACCGACGGACTGGTGCGCGCAAAAGAAAATGCCGCGCGTCATGTGCATGACGCGCGGCGGTATATCGTTTAGACCGTATTTGCTCAGGCAGCCATACCGCTGTGACGCAGCAGCGCGTCGATGCTCGGCTCGCGTCCGCGGAAGGCGGTGAACGATTCGAGCGCCGGCCGCGAGCCGCCGACCGACAGGATCTCGCGCAGATAGCGCTTGCCCGTTTCGGTGGTGGCCGACGGCCCCAGCGCCTTGGCTTCTTCGAACGCGGCGTAGGCGTCGGCCGACAGCACCTCGGCCCACTTGTAACTGTAGTAACCGGCCGCGTAGCCGCCGGCGAAGATGTGGCCGAAGGAATTCTGGAAGCGGTTGAACGCCGGCGGGATGACCAGCGCGAACTTGGCGCGCACTTCGTCGATCAGTTGTTGCACGGTCTTACCGGTGCTGGCGTCGTAGTCATAGTGCAGGTGCATGTCCAGCAGCGAGAACTCGACCTGGCGCAAGGTCTGCAATCCGGACTGGAAATTCTTCGCCGCCAGCATCTTGTCGTACAGCGCGCGCGGCAGCGGTTCGCCGGTGACGGCGTGGGCCGTCATGTGCTCCAGCACTTCCCATTCCCAGCAGAAGTTTTCCATGAACTGCGACGGCAGTTCGACCGCGTCCCACTCGACGCCGGAGATGCCCGACACGCCCAGCTCGTCGACCGCCGTCAGCATGTGGTGCAGGCCGTGGCCGAACTCGTGGAACAAGGTGATCACCTCGTCGTGCGTGAACAGCGACGGCTGCGCCTTGCCGTCGACCACGGCCGGCTCGGTGAAGTTGCAGGTCAGGTAGGCGATCGGCGTTTGCACCGATTGCTTGTCGGCGCGGCGGCCACGGGCGTCGTCCATCCAGGCGCCGCCGCTCTTGCCGGCGCGCGCGTACAGATCCAGATAGAACTGGCCGATCAGCTTGCCGTCGCGCTCGATGCGGAAGAAGCGCACGTCCTTGTGCCAGACCGGCGCGTCGTCCGGTTTGATCTCGACCGTGAACAGGTTCTGGATCAGGCGGAACAGGCCGTCGACGACTTTATGCTCGGGGAAGTACTGCTTGACCTCCTGCGCGGAGAACGCGTAGCGGCGCTCCTGCAGCTTCTCGGACGCGTAGGGGATGTCCCAGGCCTTCAGTTCGTCGAGGCCCAGCTCGGCCTTGGCGAACTGGCGCAATTCCTCCAGATCCTTTTCGGCGAACGGGCGCGCGCGCCGGGCCAGGTCTTCCAGGAAGTTGACGACCTCGTCGGGCGACTTGGCCATCTTCGGCACCAGCGACACCTCGGCGAAATTCTTGTAGCCGAGCAGCTTGGCTTCCTCGTCGCGCAGCCTCAGCAGCGTGACGATGTTTTGCGTGTTGTCCCACTCGTCCTTCTTGCTGAAGACGTCGCCCTGCTCGGACGCCTTGGTGGCGTTGGCGCGGTAGACGGTCTCGCGCAGCTCGCGCTTGTGGGCGAACTGCAGGATCGGATAGTAGGACGGGAAGTGCAGCGAGAACTGGTAGCCCTGCTTGCCGTCCTTGTCGGCGGCGGCGCGGGCGGCGGCCTTGACGTCGTCCGGCAGGCCGGCCAGGTCGGCCTCGTCGGTCACCAGCAGCTTGTAATCGTTGGTGGCGTCGAGCACGTTTTCGGAGAAGCGCGTCGACACGGAAGCGTGCTCTTCCTGGATGGCGGCGAAGCGTTCCTTCTTATCGGCCGGCAGCTCGGCGCCGCCCATGCGGAAATCGCGGATGGCGTTGTCGACGATGCGCTTGCGCGCCGGCGACAGCGCGGCGAATTCGGGCGAGGCGCGCAGCGCCTTGTATTTGTCGAACAGCGCCTCGTTCTGCGCCAGCGCGGTCCAGAACTCGGTCACCTTCGGCTGGTTCTCGTTGAAGGTCGCGCGCAGCTCGGGCGTGTCGACCACGTTGTTCAGATGGCTGACGATGCCCCAGGCGCGCCCCAGCAGCTCGGTGGCGTTTTCCAGCGGCGTGACGAAGTTCTCCCACGTCACGTGGTCGGCGGGCGCCTGCAATTGCTCCACCACCGCGCGGCTGTTGGCCAGCAGCTCGTCGATGGCCGGGGTGACATGCTCGGGCTTGATCGCGTCGAAGCGCGCCAGGCCGGAAAAATCGAGGAGGGGATTGCTTGCGTCTGTGGTCATGTCAGCTTCCAAAAAATGTTTGATTAACTACGCTCGGCCGCTTCCACCGTGTTCATCAACAGCATCGTGATCGTCATCGGACCGACGCCACCCGGCACCGGCGTGATGTGCGACGCCACTTCCTTAACCCCGGCAAAATCCACGTCGCCGCACAGCTTGCCGGCGTCGTCGCGGTTCATGCCGACGTCGATGACGATCGCGCCCGGCTTGACCATGTCGGCCGTCAAGGTGTTGCGGCGGCCGACGGCGGCCACCACGACATCGGCCTGGCGGGTGTACAGGCCCAGATCCGGCGTCGCGCTATGGCAGATGGTGACGGTGGCGTTGGCTTGCAAGAGCAGCAGCGCCATCGGCTTGCCGACGGTGTTGCTGCGGCCGATGACGACCGCGTGCTTGCCGCGCAGGTCGACGCCGGTGCTTTCGATCAGCTTCATGCAGCCGTAAGGGGTGCACGGGCGGAAGCCCTCCAGGCCCGTCATCAGTTCGCCGGCGCTGAGCACCGAGTAGCCGTCGACGTCCTTGGTGGTCGAGATCGCCTCGATGACCTTGTGCGGGTTGATATGTTTAGGCAGCGGCATTTGCACCAGGATGCCGTGGATGGCCGGATCGGCGTTGAGGGCGGCGATGCGTTCCAGCAGCGCGGCCTCGGTCAGGTCGGCCGGATACTGCTCCTTCAACGAGTAGAAACCGGCGTCCTCGCAACCCTTGACCTTGTTGCGGACGTAGACGTGGCTGGCCGGGTCGTCGCCGACGAGGATCACGGCCAGGCCGGGTTTCTTGCCTTGGGCGGTGAGGGCGGCAGCACGTGCAGCAATTTCCGCGCGCAGTTTTTGGGAGAGGGCGATTCCGTCGATCAGTTGAGCAGGCATGATTTAACCAGGTTGGAGGGGAAAGCAGGATTATAAAGCGCCGGGGCGCGCCGCGCCGGGTTTGACGGCGATTGCGGGCGTTTTGTCATGCTGCGTCGCACAAGATTTTCATAGGGAAATCTCATAATATGAAATGTCGTATCATAGTTTGAAAAATCAAAAAATCACTGTTAGAATCCCCACACGTCATTGAAGTAATAGTAAATAATTCATTAAAGACAGCGTTCCAACGGCCCAGAACGGTATAAAACGGGCACTCAACTCAGGAGACTTAATACATGTCAGCTCAACTTGACCAGGTAACGGCAAACACCGACCCTGATTCGCAAGAAACCAAAGAATGGTTGGATGCTCTGGCCGCGGTGCTGGAACAAGAGGGCCCTGAACGTGCTCATTACCTGATGGAGCGTCTGATCGACCTGGCCCGCCAAAGCGGCTCGGACATCCCGTTCTCGGCCAACACCGCCTACGTCAACACCATCCCGACCAGCATGGAAGTCCACTGCCCGGGCAATCTGGAATACGAAGAGAAGCTGCGCTCGTGGATGCGCTGGAACGCCATGGCGATGGTCGTCAAGGCCAACCGCGTCGATGGCGACCTCGGTGGCCACCTGTCCTCGTTCGCCTCGCTGGCCAACATGCTGGGCATCGGTTTCAATCACTTCTGGAAAGCGCCGAGCGAAAGCCACGGCGGCGACCTGCTGTACATCCAGGGCCACTCGTCGCCAGGCGTCTACGCCCGCGCGTTCCTGGAAGGCCGCCTGACCGAAGAACAACTGACCCATTACCGCCGCGAAGTCGACGGCAAGGGTCTGTCGTCGTATCCGCACCCGAAACTGATGCCGGACTTCTGGCAGTTCCCGACCGTGTCGATGGGCCTGGGCCCGTTGATGGCGATCTATCAGGCGCGCTTCCTGAAGTACCTGCACGCGCGCTCGATCGCCGACACCACCGACCGCAAGGTCTGGGCGTTCTGCGGCGACGGCGAGATGGACGAACCGGAATCGCTGGGCGCGATCGGCATGGCCGCGCGCGAAAAATTGGACAACCTGGTCATCGTCGTCAACTGCAACCTGCAGCGCCTCGACGGCCCGGTGCGCGGCAACGGCAAGATCATTCAAGAGCTGGAAGCGGACTTCCGCGGCGCCGGCTGGAACGTCGTCAAAGTCATCTGGGGCCCGGGTTGGGACGCGCTGCTCAAGCAGGATAAGGAAGGCATCCTGCGCAAGGTGATGATGGAAACGCTGGACGGCGAATACCAGAACTACAAAGCCAAGGACGGCGCCTACGTGCGCAAACACTTCTTCGGCAAGCATCCGAAGCTGCTCGAGATGGTCGCCAACATGACCGACGACGACATCTGGCGCCTGACCCGTGGCGGCCACGATCCGCACAAGATCTACGCCGCCTTCAAGGTCGCGCAGGAACACAAGGGGCAGCCGACCGTCCTGCTGGTGAAGACCATCAAGGGCTTCGGCATGGGCAAGCACGGCGAAGCGCGCAACACCGCGCACAACACCAAGAAGCTGACCGACGAAGCCGTGCGCGAAATGCGCGACCGCTACTCGATCCCTATCCCGGACGACAAGCTGGCCGACATCCCGTTCTACAAGCCGGCCGACGACGCGCCGGAAATCAAGTACCTGCACGAGCGCCGCGCCGCGCTGGGCGGCTACCTGCCGGCCCGCCGCATGAAAGCCGACGAGAAGCTGACCGTGCCGCCGCTGTCGGCGTTCCAGAACGTGCTGGACGCGACCGCCGAAGGCCGTGAAGTGTCGAGCACCCAGACCTTCGTGCGTATCCTGACCACGCTGCTGAAGGACCCGAGCGTCGGCCAGCGCATCGTGCCGATCCTGGTCGATGAATCGCGCACCTTCGGTATGGAAGGCTTGTTCCGCCAGGTCGGCATCTTCAACCAGCAGGGCCAGTTGTACGAGCCGGTCGACAAGGACCAGGTCATGTACTACCGCGAAGACAAGGCCGGCCAGATCCTGCAAGAGGGTATCAACGAAGCCGGTGGTATGAGTTCGTGGATCGCCGCGGCGACGTCGTACTCGACCAACAACCGCGTGATGATCCCGTTCTACACCTACTACTCGATGTTCGGTATGCAGCGTATCGGCGATCTGGTGTGGGCAGCGGCCGACATGCGCTCGCGCGGCTTCCTGATGGGCGGCACCGCCGGCCGCACCACGCTGAACGGCGAGGGCCTGCAGCACGAGGACGGCCATAGCCACCTGTTCGCGGCCGCCGTGCCGAACTGCATGCCGTACGATCCGACCTTCGGCCACGAAGTCGCCGTGATCATCCAGGACGGTATGCGCCGCATGGTGGAAGAACAGGAAGACGTGTTCTACTACATCACCATCATGAACGAGAACTATCCGCACCCAGGCATCAAGCCGGGCCAGGAAGCGGGCATCCTGAAGGGTATGTACCTGCTGCAGAAGGGCGACGAGAAAGCCAAGCAGCGCGTGCAGCTGATCGGCTCCGGCACGATCCTGCGCGAATCGATCTTCGCGGCCGAACTGCTGAAGAACGACTGGAACATCGCCGCCGACGTGTGGTCCGCTCCGTCGCTGACGCTGGTGGCCCGCGACGGCCAGGACGCCGAGCGCTGGAACCTGGTCAACCCGACCAAGGAAGCACGTGTTCCTTACGTGACCCAGCTGCTGAAGGACACCTCCGGTCCTATCGTCGCGACGACCGACTACATGCGTGCGTTTGCTGAACAGATCCGCGCCTTCATCCCGAAAGACCGCACCTACCGCGTGCTGGGCACCGATGGTTTCGGCCGTTCGGACACCCGCGCCGCGCTGCGCGAGTTCTTCGAGGTGAACCGTTACTACATCACGGTCGCCGCGCTGAAATCGCTGGCCGAAGAAGGCAAGATCGACGTCAAGGTGGTTGAGGAAGCGGTCGTCAAGTACGGCCTCAATCCGAACAAGCCAAATCCGGTGACCCAATAAATAGAATACGGAGCAAACGCTATGAGCATTGTGGAAGTTAAAGTCCCGGATATCGGCGATTTCAAGGAAGTCGAAATCATTGAGTTGATGATCAAGGTCGGCGATACGATCAAGGTCGATCAGTCGCTGATCACCGTTGAATCGGATAAGGCCAGCATGGAGATTCCTTCGTCCGCCGCTGGCGTGGTCAAGGAAATCAAGGTCAAGGTCGGCGACAAGGTCGCCGAGGGTTCGCTGTTGTTGTTGCTGGAAGCCGACGGCGCCGCCGCCGCTCCGGCCGCCGCCGCGCCGGCTGCTGCTGCCGCTCCGG
>DATMSN010000316.1:0-4448 GCA_035565375.1 Duganella sp.
GCGGGCCCGCGACGCCGTGCGCCGCCACCTGTCCGGCACCTTGTCGGAGCTCGACGCGCTGCGGGAGAAGTACCCGGATTTCGTGTTGCCGCCGGCGAGCGTGTGATAGTCAAAGATACGGGTGCTTGGCGCGTTCCGTAAAAATGGTATATGATGACCATCATGCAGAAGAAACCCAAAGCCAGCACGCCCCAGCTTCGCGCGACGCAGAGCCGCAAGGAAGCCTCGCACGAGCGCATCGTGGAGGTGGCCGCGCGGGCGATACGGCGCAGCGGCTACGATGGCACCGGCGTGGCCGACATCATGAAGGAAGCCGGGTTGACGCACGGCGGTTTCTACGCCCACTTCGCCTCGCGCGAGGCGCTGCTGGCCGAAGCCGGCGGGCGTGCCTTGCGGGCAGTCGCTGAGCGCGATCGTCAACGCCTACAGGTCGCCGCAGCACATCGCGGCTATCGATAGGGGCTGTCCAGTGTCCGCGCTGGGATCGGAAATGCCGCGCCAGACGTTGAAGTGCGGCAGCGCGTGACCACCCACATCAAGCGCATGGTCGATCTGATCGCCCGCAGTTGCCCGACCGGGGCGATGCCCTGCACCAGGACAAGGCGCTGTCGATGGTGTGCGCCCTGATCGGCACCACGATGGTGGCCCGCGCCGTCGACGACCCCGAGTTTTCGGCCGCGTTGTGCGCCGCTACGGCCAAACAGTTTTTACCTGATGTCGAATAAGCAACGCGGCATTTTTTTTAACATAAAATATGATGATCATCATATGTGCTAACTAAGGAAAAACCATGTCTACTACCTCCCGCAAAATCGCTGTCATCACCGGTGCATCGTCGGGCATCGGCGCCGTCTACGCCGACCGTCTGGCGCAACGTGGCTACGACCTGGTGCTGGTGGCGCGCCGCGAAGACCGCCTGCAGTCGCTGGCGGCCAGCCTGGCCGCTACCCACGGCGTGCACGCCGTGCCGCTGGTGGCCGATCTGGCCACCGAGGCGGGCCAGGCCAAGGTCGCGCAACTGCTGGTCACCAATCCGGCGGTCTCCGTGCTGGTCAACAACGCCGGCATCGCCCGCCTGGCGCCGGTCGGCGACAGCTCGGAGCAGGACCTGTCGTCCCAGCTGGCGCTCAACATCCTGGCGCTGACCAAGCTGACGCACGCCGTGCTGCCCGGCTTCAAGCAGCGCAAGGAGGGCACCATCATCAACGTCGCCTCCGTGCTGGGCTTGCACACCTTGCCGATCAGCTCGGTCTACAGCGGCACCAAGGCCTTCGTCGTGGCGTTCAGCCGCGGACTGGCACAAGAGCTCGAAGGCACCGGCGTGAAGGTCCAGGCGGTGCTGCCGGCGGCCACGGCCACCGACCTGTGGGCGCCGTCCGGCGTGCCGCTCGAGGCGCTGGCGCCGGAGACCGTCATGAAGGCGGACGACATGGTGGACGCCGCCCTGGCCGGCCTGGACCAGGGCGAAAGCCTGACCCTGCCGTCGGTGTCCGACGCCGCGTTGATCGAACGCTATGAAGCCGCCCGCGTCGCCCTGTTCGCCGCCTCGCAAACCGGCGTGCCGGCGCCGCGCCTGAAGGCTTGAATCGCCGCGATCCCCCACTAAAAGGACAATAAAATGTTATTTGATAAATTCCCGCTGCGCTCCGTCGAACTCGCCAACCGCGTCGTCATGTCGCCGCTGACCCGCAGCCGCGCGGTCGACAACAACACGCCCAACACGCTGATGGCGACCTATTACGCCCAGCGCGCCGGCGCCGGCTTGATCATCACCGAAGGCACGTCGCCGTCGCCCAACGGCCTGGGCTACCCGCGCATTCCCGGCCTGTTCAACGACGCCCAGGTGGCCGGCTGGCGCCTGGTCACCGACGCCGTGCACGCCCAGGGCGGCAAGATCGTCGTGCAGCTGATGCACACCGGCCGCGTGAGCCACGAGGGCAACCTGCCGCCGGGCGGCAAGGTCGTCGGTCCGTCGTCCGACATCTGCCCGGGCGCGATGTATGTCGACGGCAAGGGCGAACTGCCGCACACGGCGTCGCACCCGATGACGGAGGAGGAGATCGCCGCCACCGTGGCGGAATACGCCCGCGCCGCCCGCCTGGCCATCGAGGCCGGCTTCGACGGCGTGGAACTGCACGCCGCCAACGGCTATCTGTTGGAACAATTCCTGAACGCTAACATCAATAAGCGCGCCGACGGCTATGGCGGCACGGCCGAAGGCCGCAACCGCCTGGTGCTGGAGGTGGCGCGCGCCGCCATCAAGGAAATCGGCGCCGCGCGCGTCGGCATCCGCCTGTCGCCGCACGGCGTCGTCAACGCGGCGGGCGCCTTCGACGGCGTGGACGCCCAGTACCTGGCGCTGGTGAAGGAACTGTCGTCGCTTGGCCTGATGTATTTGCATGTGCTCGACCATTCCGCGATGGGCACGCCGCCGGTGCCGGCCGCGCTCAAGGCCGATCTGCGCGCCGCTTTCAACGGCCCGTTCATCCTGGCCGGCGGCTTCGACAAGAACAGTGCAGAGCAGGCGCTGGCCGCCGGCCAGGCCGATCTGATCGCGTTCGGCCGTCCCTTCATCGCCAACCCCGACCTGGTGGGACGCATGCGCGCGGACCAGCCGCTGAACACGCCCGATCAGGCCACGTTCTACACGCCGGGTGCCCAGGGCTATACTGATTACCCGGCAGCGGCTGGCTAAGCGTCGATCCAAAGCTAGGAGAATAGAAATGAAAGCACTGGTGTTGAAGCGTTACAGCAAGGCCGGCAAGCTGGAGTTCGCCGAGATCCCCCGGCCCATCGTCAAATCCGATGAAATGCTGGTGCAGGTGCGCGCCGCCGGCCTCAATCCCGTCGACAACATGATCCCGAAAGGCGCGTTCAAGCCGCTGCTCAAGTTCGATCTGCCGGCGGTGATGGGCAGCGACCTGGCCGGGGTGGTGGTGCAAGTCGGCAACCGCGTGAGCCGCTTCAAAGTGGGCGACGCGGTGTACGCCAGCCTGTTCGATCTGGGGCGCGGCTCGCTGGCCGAATACGCGGTCGTGCCCGAGCGGGCGGCCGCGCTCAAGCCGGCCAACCTCGACTTCGTGCAGGCGGCGTCGATTCCGATGGTCGGCCTGACCGCGTGGCAGGCGTTGAAGGAGCGCATCCGGCTCAAGCCCGGCCAAAAGCTGTTCGTGCCGGCCGGCTCGGGCGGTATCGGCACCATGGCCATCCAGTTGGCCAAGCACTTCGGCGCCACGGTGGGCACCACCACCAGCACCGCCAACGTCGAGCTGGTGCGCGGCCTTGGCGCCGACGAGGTGGTCGACTACAAACGGCAGAATTTCGAGGAGACGCTGCGGGACTACGACGCGGTGCTGGGCACGGTGCGCGGCGACGGCCTGGAAAAGGCACTGCGGATCGTCCGTCCCGGTAGCAGCGTGGTGTCGCTGGTGGGGCCGCCGGATGCCGCCTTCGCGCGCGGGCGCGGCATGAGCTTCTTCATGCGCTTCGTGCTCGGCCTGTTGAGCCGCAAGATCATCGGCCTGGCGCGCGGGCGCGGCGCGGAGTACTCGTTCATGTTCGTCCGTCCGGACGGCGATCAACTCGCCGAAATCGGCAAGCTGCTCGAGAGCGGGCGCGTTCGTCCGGTGATCGACAAGGTGTTCCCGTTCGCCGAGGCGGTCGAGGCCCTGGCCTACCTGGAGCAGGGCCGGGCCAAGGGCAAGGTCGTGGTGCGGATGGTGCGCGACTGATCAGGTGTCAGCGTTGCCCGGCGGGCAGCGCCAGGGCGGCCTCCAGCCCGCCGTCGGGATGGTTGCGCAGGCTGAGCGTGGCGTCGATGGCCTGCGCCAGCTGCCGCGCGATCGCCAGCCCCAGTCCCGTGCCGCCGGTGTCCCGGTTGCGCGAGGCTTCGAGGCGGTAGAACGGTTGCATCACGTTGTCCAGTTCCGCGTCGGGAATCCCGGGGCCGTGGTCGCGCACGCGGATCGTCAGGCGGCCATCCTCGTCGCCGACGTGCAGCTCCGCCGAACCGGCGTATTTGAGGGCATTGTCGATCAGATTGCCCAGCACCCGGCGCAGCGCGTGCGGGCGCGTGACCAGCGGCGCGCCGGCCTTGCCGTGCAGTTGGATCGGGTGGCCGGCGTCCAGGTAGTCGCCGACCAGGCTTTCCAGCAAGGAGTCCGGATCGACGCTGCGCGGCGCCTCCGACGTGCCGTGCAAGGTGCGGGCGTAGGCCACGCCGTCGCGCACCAGCATCTCCATCTCGACCAGGTCGCGGTTCATTTTCTCTCGTTGCTGGTCGTCGTCCAGCATGTCGGCGCGTATGCGCATGCGCGTGATGGGCGTTTGCAAATCATGGGAAATCGCGGCGAGGATTTGCGTGCGCTCGTTCAGATGGTCGGCGATGCGCTGTTGCATGGCGTTGAACGCGCGCGCGGCGCGCGCCACCTCCAGCGGGCCGCTTTCGG
>DATMSN010000317.1:0-3748 GCA_035565375.1 Duganella sp.
GATCTGTCGACGGCGGCGCCAGCCTGCTCGATGTGGCGCGCCAGGAGTGCGCGCTCAACCAGGTCATCCACCAGGTGCCGCAGGGTTTCGCTGTGGCGTCGATGACACGCGGCGCGCTGCGCGGCGGTCCGGACGAAACGCGCCGCCTGGCCAAGGCGTTCGACGTGCTGGTCAAGCAGACCGGCATCGTCATCGTCGACGGTGAGTTCGACGGCGAGGCTTTCCCGGTGCCGGTCATGGCCAGTTCCGAGATCGTGGTGCAGGTGTCCAACAGCGCCACCTCGATCAAGGCCGCCTACAGCATGATCAAGCGCCTGAACCAGGAACTGGGACGGCGGCCGTTCGGGATTCTGGTCACCGGGGCTTCCGAATCCGAGGCAAAAGTGGTATACGATAATATGGCACAGGCGGCTAGCCGTTATCTGGCCGTGAACCTGGTCTCGATGGGATCGGTGCCGGCCGACGAATATCTGCAGCGCGCCGCGCGCCTGGGGCGCGCGGTGGTCGATGCGTTCCCGCTGGCCGGCGCGTCGGTCGCGTTCCGGCAACTGGCGGGGCGCTTCGCGCTGGCCGGTTCGGCGCGTTCATTGTGAGCGGGGAGCGGTAGCGATCTTGGCGCATAGCTAACTATCAATGCACTATAAATAAGAATACAAACATCAGGCTATGTACACGGTCAAAGGGAAAGCGGACAAGAATTCTTTGCTGACGGAGCACATGCCGTTGGTCAAGCGCCTTGCCCATCACATGAAGGCGAAACTGCCGCCCAGCGTCGAAGTCGACGATCTGGTGCAAGCCGGGATGATCGGCCTGCTCGACGCCATCAGCCGCTATGAGGAAACCCATGGCGCCCAGTTCGAGACCTATGCCGTGCTGCGCATCCGCGGCGCCATGCTCGATGAGCTGCGCAGCAGCGACTGGCTGCCGCGCTCGATGCGCCAGAACATGCGCAAGATCGAAACGGCGATGAGCACCCTGCAGCAGCGCCTGGGCCACCCGCCGACCGAGTCGGAAGTGGCCAAGATGCTCAAGCTGTCGCTGGCCGACTACCAGGAGATGCTGTCCGACGGCGGCGGCCACCAGCTGGTGTACTACGAGGATTTCCACGACGACGACGGCAACGACAGCTTCCTCGACCGCTACTGCTCGGACGAGGAGAGCGATCCACTGCGCTCGCTGCTCGACGGCGACTTCCGCCAGGCCGTGATCGACGCCATCGAGGCGCTGCCGCCGCGCGAGAAAATCCTGATGGGGCTGTACTATGAAGAGGAGCTCAACTTGAAAGAAATCGGCGCCGTGATGGGCGTGTCGGAATCGCGCGTATCGCAATTGCATACGCAGGCCGTGGCGCGCCTGCGCGCCTCACTCCGGGAGAAGTCGTGGACTGGGCCAGCGTAATCGGGGTGTTGCTGGCGCTGGCCGGTATCGTCGTCGGCCAGAGCCTCGAGGGCGGCAAGATCACGTCGCTGCTGCAGCCGGCCGCCTTCGCGATCGTCGTCATCGGCACCTTCGGCGCGGTGCTGCTGCAGACCAGATTCCGCACCTTCGTGCGCGGCGTGAAGATGCTGCGGCTGGTGTTCGCGCCGCCCAAGGACACGCGCGCGGCGCTGGCGCGCGACATCAACGCCTGGAACCTGGCGGCGCGCCGCGACGGCCTGCTGTCGCTGGAGCGCTACATGCTGTCGTCGAAGGACAAATTCAACACCAAGGGGCTGCGCCTGATCGTCGACGGCATCAACCCCGACAAGCTGCGCCAGCTGCTCGACACCGAGATCACCGCCTACGAAACCGAGGAGCGCCAGGCGGTGCGGATCTGGGAATCGGCGGCCGGCTACTCGCCGACGATCGGCATCCTGGGCGCGGTGCTGGGCCTGATCCACGTGATGGAGAACCTGACCGATCCGAGCAAGCTGGGCGCCGGCATCGCCGTCGCTTTCGTCTCGACGATTTATGGCGTCGGCCTGGCCAACCTGTTCTTCTACCCGGTCGCCAACAAACTCAAGGCCATCGTCACGCAGGCCGTGCACCAGCAGGAGATCGCCGCCGCCGTGTTCTACGACATCGCCACCGGCGACCACACGCGCGTCATCGACGAGCGCATCGCCACGCTGCTGCGGGAGCACTGACATGCAGTACCAGTACCGGCGCGCGCGCAGGAAGTTCGACGAGGAAGTGGAGAACCACGAGCGATGGCTGATTTCCTACTCCGACTTCATCACCTTGCTGTTCGCGTTCTTCGTCGTGATGTACGCCATCTCCTCGGTCAATATCGGCAAGTACAAGGTTTTTTCCGACGCCTTGGGCGACGCCTTCGGCGGCGCCGGTTCGGCCGAACCGATTAACACGCAGGTGCAGAACCTGCCCATTCCCAATCCGGGCCTGAGGCGCCGCACCGAGTTGCTGCGCAAGGAAAAGGAGCAGATGACCAAGCTGGCGCAGGATTTGCTGTCGACGTTGGCGCCGCTGGTCAAGGAGGGCAAGGTGCGGGTGACGCAGAACAGCCGCGGCGTCAGCGTCGAGATCAACGCCAGCGTGCTGTTCGATCCGGCCGAGGCGCGCCTGACGGCCGAATCGGTCGAGGCGCTGCGCGCGGTCGCCGGGCTGCTCAAGGACGACAGCCACAATGTGCAGGTCGAGGGCCACACCGACAATCTGCCGATCAGCACCGCGCTGTATCCGTCGAACTGGGAATTGTCGGCGGTGCGCGCCAGCAGCGTGGTGCGCCTGTTCATCGACGCCGGCGTGGCGCCGCAGCGGCTGACGGCGGTCGGCTTCAGCTCCAACGTGCCGGTCGCGCCGAACGACACCCCGATCGGCCGCGCGCGCAACCGCCGCGTGGCCGTCACCATCCTGTCGGGCATCCCCGATACGGTCACCGAGTTGCCGACGACGCCGCCGGCGCCGGCCCCGGCCCAATAATCTTCTAAACCACGTAGGGCGGATTAGCGCAGCGTAATCGGCCAAGCGCCGTCGGCGGCTCATGCATGGCCGATTACGGCGTGCCGCCTAATCCGCCCTACGTGCCGTACCAAAAATCGTATTGTGTGGGAGAGGTCAGCCGGCCAGGAAGCCGCGGCTGCGCGGGATGGTGCTCGACATGCCGCTGGCGCTGTAGACGTTGTTGGCGCCGGACGACAGCGGCTGCAACGCCTGCAGCGCGCCCTGCGTGTGGCCCATCTGCTTGTTGATCAGCATGCCGTTGATGCGGTTCAGCTCCTTGGCCTCGCGCGTGTGCGCGAGCAGCAGCTTCCACGATTGGGCGATCTGGTCGTCGGCGCTGGCGGCGATCCAGGCCTCCATGCCCGCTTCCTCGGCCGGAAAACCGGCCTTGCCCAGGGCGCGGTGGCGCTGGGCCGACAGCAAGGTCATCTGTGCGATGAGCGCTGTTTTCTTCGACGTGACGGCCGGCAGGCCGTCGATTTCCGCCGTCACCAGCAGGTGCTGTTCCTGTTTGAGCAGCTCCAGCAGCGCAGCCATGATCTGCTCTTCTTCGCGCAGGTTGTTCAGCGGGGTGACGGTTGACATGGTAGTCCTATCGTTTTCTTGAGTGCAGCAGATCTTTGACCGTGTCGAGCAGGCCGTCCGCCACTTTTTCCGAGTTGACCTGGAACTGGCCGTCGGCGATCGCCAGCTTGATGCGTTCGACTTTTTTGGTGTCGAACACGCCGCTCGCGCCGCCGGCCGCGCTGGCCGCCATCGCCTGGCCCTGGGGCGACAGGCGCACACTTTCCGAACCGCTGGCGGTCGG
>DATMSN010000318.1:0-1907 GCA_035565375.1 Duganella sp.
CAGCGCGGGCAGGGAAGTGGCCAGGCCGGTCGCGGCGGCGGCCTGGAAGATGCGGCGGCGCGACGGGTTGGCGGGGGCGTCCCGCTGTGGTTGCGCTGTTACCGGTACCGTATCCTTCACTATTGCCTCCTGAGCTAGCCAAAAGGCATGATTGTGGCATCTCCCGGGGCGGTTGAATATGTCCGGCGTGTAAAAAAATCAGCCAAGGTCCATCATATCGGTGTAATGAAAATTGGGTTTGAGATCGCGGCCAGCCGCTCGCGCGGAGCGCGCCGGGATCGAAAGCGTTGACGGTGAGCTTTGCATTGACATCCCAACAAGGGCACATTAGCATCGGAGTAACTTTTATTATAGGTAATAAAATGATCGCTGTGAAACCAATCGCCGCTGCCGTCCTTTTGGCCGGCCTGCCGGCGGTAGCCTTCGGCGCTGAAATCAACGTGTTCGAGCAGTTGGCCGAAGGGGGCGCCGCCGTGCTGGTGACGCTGGGACTGTCGATATTGTTCCTGGCCGTGACGATCGAGCGCTTCGTCCATCTGCGCGCCAAGGCCGTGGTGCCGGCGGGCTTGGTGGCGCGGGTCCAGCCGCTGTGGGCGGCGCACCGCTTCACCGAGCTCGAACAACTGCTGGCCGAAGACGGCAGCACCTTGGCGCGCGTGATCGAGTGCATGGTCGCGCAGCGCCATCAGCCTTACGCGGTTATCAACAGCGCCGCGGGCGACATCGCGTCGATGGAGTTGCGCCAGCATGCGCAAAAAGCCTACGCGTTGGCGATCGTGGCCACTGTCGCGCCCATCGTCGGCCTGCTTGGCACGGTGCTGGGCATGATCGATGCCTTCCATGTGATCGCCTACGCCGAAGGCATGGGCAATCCCGCCTTGCTGGCGGGCGGCATTTCGAAAGCGCTGGTTAACACCGCCGCCGGCCTGACGGTGGCCTTGCCCGCGCTGGGCATGCACCACTTTTTCAAGCACCGCCTGGCGACGCTCGGCCTGGCGCTGGAAAAGCAAACCAACGCCCTGATCAATGAGTGGTTCCTGCGCCAGCCGGAAACACCGCCCCTGCAAGTGGTGCAGCATGCGCATTAACCTGGGCGAGGAGGAAACGCCCGAGATCGGCCTGATCGCGCTGATCGACTGCATCTTCTTTCTGCTGATGTTTTTCATGGTGGCGACCTCGTTCAAGCAGCCGGTCGGTGAAAGGCCGCAGAAGGAATTGCCGGTGACCTTGCCGAGCGCGCAAATGAGCTTGGACCGCGTCGGCGCGGGCGCCGCGCCGCTGACGATCGGCGTCGACAAGCGCGGCAAACTGTACCTCGACGGCAGCGCGGTGTCGGTGCAGGGATTGCACGATCGCCTCAAGCGCGAGGCGGCGAGCAATCCTGGCCGGCAGATCCGCATCGACGGCGACGAAATGGCGCGCTACCAGGATATCGTCCACGTGCTCGACCTGTGCCAGTTCGAGGGCCTGACCAAGATTTCCATGCATACCCGCCGATGAAAGCGGACGCGTGGCATTCTTCGTCGCCGTTCGCGATCGCTTGGTCGGCCATCGTGCACCGACCTTACCTGTCCGTGTCCGTGCTCGCGCATGCCGCGCTGCTGGCCCTGTTGTACTACTTCGGTAGTTATCAGTTGGCGCTGCGCCAGCAGGAAGCCGAGGTCGCTTCCAGCCTGCGCGCGACCACCCAAGCGAGCTCGGCGCAGCGACTGCGCGATCTGCAGACCATCAAGCAATTGCTCGAGAAGTCGGCCGGGCGTGGCGACAGCGAGCCGGAGCCGGCAACGCCCGCCGAGCCGGAGACGCCCCAGCAAATGTTGGACCAGGCGCGTGAGCTGGCCAAGGCGATCGACGCGTTGAACAAGGATATCCAGGCCGAGGAGTTGGCCAGGCTGACCGGCGCGGCC
>DATMSN010000319.1:0-2108 GCA_035565375.1 Duganella sp.
CGTCCTGTCGGGCAACCGCAATTTCGATGGCCGCATCCACCCGTACGCGAAGCAGGCGTTCCTGGCGTCGCCGCCGCTGGTGGTGGCGTATGCGATCGCCGGCACCATCCGCTTCGATATCGAGAAGGATGTGCTGGGCCACGACGCCAGCGGCCAGCCGGTCACGCTGAAGGACATCTGGCCGTCCGACGAGGAGATCGACCGCATCGTCGCCGCCAGCGTCAAGCCGGAGCAGTTCCGCAAGGTCTATATCCCGATGTTCGCCAAGCAGGAGGACGACGGCCTGGCGGTGAGCCCGCTGTACGACTGGCGCCCGCAGACCACCTACATCCGCCGGCCGCCATACTGGGAGGGCGCGCTGGCCGGCGCCCGGCCGTTGAAGGGCATGCGTCCGCTGGCGCTGCTGGGCGATAACATCACCACCGACCATCTGTCGCCGTCGAACGCCATCATGCTCGATAGCGCCGCCGGCGAGTATCTGGCGAAAATGGGCCTGCCGGAGGAGGACTTCAACTCCTACGCCACGCACCGTGGCGACCACCTGACCGCGCAGCGCGCGACCTTCGCCAACCCGACCCTGAAGAACGAGATGGTGCGCGGTCAGGACGGCAAGGTGATGGCCGGTTCGCTGGCCCGGGTGGAGCCGGAAGGGCGCGTCACCCGCATGTGGGAGGCCATCGAAACCTACATGGAGCGCAAGCAGCCGTTGATCATCATCGCCGGCGCCGATTACGGCCAGGGTTCGTCGCGCGACTGGGCGGCCAAGGGCGTGCGGCTGGCCGGCGTGGAGGCGATCGTGGCCGAGGGCTTCGAGCGCATCCACCGCACCAATCTGGTCGGCATGGGGGTGCTGCCGCTGGAGTTCATGCCGGGCGTGAACCGCCTGACGCTGGCGCTGGACGGCACCGAGACGTATGACGTGATCGGCGCGCGCACGCCGCGTTCGACGCTGACCCTGGTGATCAATCGCCTCAGCGGCGCGCGGGTGGAGGTGCCGGTGATCTGCCGTCTGGATACGGCGGAGGAGGTGTCGATCTACGAGGCGGGCGGGGTGCTGCAGCGCTTCGCGCAGGATTTCCTTGAATCCGTGAAGGCTGCCTGATCATGGCTAACAACACCATCCACGCGCCGCAAATCAAAATCCCCGCCGTGTATATGCGCGGCGGCACCAGCAAGGGCGTTTTCTTCCGCCTGCAAGACCTGCCCGAGGCGGCGCGCACGCCGGGCGCCGCGCGCGACGCGCTGCTGCTGCGCGTGGTCGGCAGCCCCGACCCCTACGGCAAGCAGATCGACGGCATGGGCGGCGGCACCTCCAGCACCAGCAAGACCGTGATCGTCTCCAAAAGCGACAAACCCGATCACGATATCGATTATTTGTTCGGCCAGGTCTCCATCGACAAGGCGTTTGTCGACTGGAGCGGCAATTGCGGCAACCTTTCGGCGGCCGTCGGCGCGTTCGCCATCGGCGGCGGCTTGATCGACCCGTCGCGCGTTCCGCAAAACGGCACGGCGGTGGTGCGCGTGTGGCAGGCCAATATCGGCAAGACCATCATCGCCCACGTGCCGATGGCCGATGGCGAAGTGCGCGAGACCGGCGATTTCGAACTCGACGGCGTCACCTTCCCCGCGGCCGAGGTCCAGCTGGAGTTCATGGACCCGGCGGCGGACGAGGAGGGCGCCGGCGGTTCCATGTTCCCGACCGGCCAATTGATCGACGAGCTGGAAGTACCCGGCATCGGCACGCTCAAGGCGACCATGATCAACGCCGGCATCCCGACCATCTTCGTCAACGCGCAGGATATCGGCTACACCGGCACCGAGCTGCAGGACGCCATCAACGGCGATCCCAAGGCGCTGGCGCGCTTCGAGCTGATACGCGCGCACGGCGCCCTGCGTATGGGGCTGATCCAGCATATCGACGACGCGGCCACGCGCCAGCACACGCCGAAGGTGGCGTTTGTCGCCAGGCCGGCGCCGTACACGTCCTCCAGCGGCAAGCAGGTCGGCGCCACCGACGTCGATCTGCTGGTGCGCGCCATGTCGATGGGTAAGCTGCACCACGCGATGATGGGGACCGCCGCGGTGGCGATCGGCGCGGCGGCGGCGGT
>DATMSN010000320.1:0-1634 GCA_035565375.1 Duganella sp.
ATCGTCAGCCTGCACGGCCAGGAGCCGGCCGGCGGCACCGCGCAGATCCCGTTGTTCGCGCCGACCTAGCGCGGGCGGCTTATCGGCGCTTGCGCCCCGCCAGCGCGCGGTCGACCAACTCGATCCAATGCAATACCGGCGTCCGCGTCCCCGATTGCAGGTGCGCGGTGCAGCCGACGTTGGCCGAGACGATGGTGGCCGCCCCGGTATCGGCCAGGTTGGCCAGCTTGCGGTCGCGCAGCTGCAACGACAACTCCGGCTGCAGCAACGAATACGTGCCGGCCGAGCCGCAGCACAAATGACTGTCGGCACACAACACCACATCGACGCCGACGGCGCGCAGCACGCCCTCCACTTTGCCGCGTATCTGCTGCCCGTGCTGCAGCGTGCAAGGCGGATGATAGGCCACCCGTTCCTTGACGACGGCGCCAAGGCGCGCCAGTCCCTCCTCGAACTCCGGCATCACTTCGCTCAGATCGCGCGTCAGCATCGAGATGCGCGCCGCCTTGCCGACATATTCGCTGTCATGCGCCAGCAGATGACCGTAATCCTTGACCATGGAGCCGCAGCCCGATGCCGTCATGACGATCGCTTCCGCGCCCCTTTCGATATACGGCCACCACGCGTCGATATTGCGCCGCATGTCGTCCAGCGCCGCCTCATGATCGTTCAGGTGATGGCGCACCGCGCCACAGCAGCCGGCCCTGGGCGCGACGATCAACTGCACACCCAACGCATCGAGCACGCGTGCGGCGGCGGCGTTGATGTTGGGCGCCATGGCCGGTTGCGCGCAGCCATCCAGCACCAGCATCTTGCGCCCGCGCTCGCGCGTCGGCCAGGCGCCGGCGCGCCCCCTTTGCGGAATCTTGTCCTGCATGGCGGGCGACAGCAGCGGGCGGAAAAGCTGGCCGGCGCGCAAAGCCGCCGTGAACACCGCCTTGCGCGGCAAGGCCTCCTTCAACACCTTGCGCTTCAACCGCTCCATCAGCGGACGCTCGACGCGCTCCTCCACCACCTTGCGGCCGATGTCGATCAGACGTCCGTACTGGACGCCGGACGGACAGGTGGTTTCGCAGTTCCGGCACGTCAGGCAGCGGTCCAGATGCGTTTGCGTCTTGGCGGTGACCTCCGCCCCCTCCAGCACCTGCTTGATCAGATAGATCCGTCCGCGCGGCCCGTCCAGCTCATCGCCGAGCAGTTGATAGGTGGGACAGGTCGCGGTGCAAAAGCCGCAGTGGACGCAGGAACGCAGGATGGCGTCGGCCTCTTCGCCTTCGGGCGTGTTCTTGATGAAGTCGGCGAGATTGGTTTGCATAGGACCTTTTCAGTACATGCGGCCGGGATTGAAGATCCCCGCCGGATCGAAGGAGCGTTTCAGCCGATCGTGGATCTTCGCCACGGCCGGCGCCAGGGGATGAAACACGCCGACCTGCTTTTGCCCGCCACGGAACAGCGTCGCGTGCCCGCCCGCCGCCGCCACCGAGCGGCGTATGCCGTCCGCCTGCCCGGCGTCGCAATCGGCCACCTTGAGCCAGCGCTGGGCGCCGCCCCACTCGATCAACTGTTCGCCGCGCAGGATGATGGCGCTGGCCGCCGGCGGCACCGACAGGCGCCACAAGCTGTCGCCGCCGCCG
>DATMSN010000321.1:0-2639 GCA_035565375.1 Duganella sp.
CCGCCGCTGGGAATGCCGGGCGCGCGCTTGGGCGCCGGATCGCCGGGCGCCGCTTGCGTGTATTGGTATTGCAGGCGTTCGGTGTTGGCGCAGCCGTAGGACTTCAGCTGCGCCTCGATCCAGTCGAGCGCCTGGCGGTTGCGTTCCGTCCCCTGGCGACGGTCGCCGAAGCGCGTCAGGCTCTTGATGGTGGCCTTGTACTTTTCCAGATCGAGCTGGCCGACCAGCGAGGCGATCGGGTCGGCGGCGGCCGCCGTTGGGGCCGGCGTTGGCGCCTGGGCCTGGGCGGCGGACGCGGCACATGCAAGCGCCACGCTCAGCGCGATTACTGGTTTCATGGATTTCCTCTCGGCAGGGTAAGAAAGCTCTGCCATTCTGCATCACACCGCAGGATTTGAGAAGTTATCTCTCTTTAGAACCGGGGCAGCTTGTCCAGCGTGATCACATTCGGATGGTTGTACACCTTGCGCTTGTGGGCGTTGGTGTTGAAGTATTCGCCGGTCCAGAAATTGTTGGGCGAGCTCACGCCGGCGGGGCCGCCGCCATCGTTCCATGTCATGAACCACAGCCACCACGCGCCATCGGCCCGCATCTTGTCGGGGTCCGGGATGTAACTGTTCTCGGTCAGGGCGACCGGCTTTTTCTCGGCCGAGGCTAGCGCCGTCTGCCGGTACTTCGCGATCTGCGCGCCATAGGTCTTGTTGTCGGCCGTGTCGTAGATGTCGACGCTGGCGATATCGACCACGTCGTCGCCGGGATACCAGGCCGGGTCCTGGCCGTTCCATACCCAGATCAGGTTGTGCAGGCCGTGCACCTTGACCAGGCGCTCATACATGTGGCGCCACAGCAGGATGTTGGCGTAGGCCTGCGGCACGCCGTCGGCGCGCGCGCGGCCCCACCAGAACCAGCCGTCGCCGTTGTTGCCGGACGCCTCGTGCAACGGGCGCCACAGCACGGTCACGTTGGCGTCGGCCAGCCGCTTGAGCTGGACCGCGACCAGGTCGATGCCGTCGTCGATCTGCCGATAGGCGGGGCTGCTGGTATCGAGCGCGCCGTTGGCGACCGGGATCGTGAAGCCGGTGTTCTTGGCGGCGTCCGGCTCGTGGGCGTAGAAGCGCGCCTGGTTGACCTGCGCGGTCTTGAGCAGCGAAGGATCGCGCCAGTGCCAGTGGAAGCTCACCAGGCCGCCCTTGTTGGCGAAGGCGATGGCTTCCTCGGTCTGGTGCTGGCCGGACGGCGCGGTGCCGGTCATGCCGTAGTCCATGAAATCAAAGCCCATCAACGCCGGGTATTTGCCGGTGTCGGCGTGGACGCGTTCGGCCATGTCGATGGCATCGTCCCAGGACAGGTCGGTCTGGCCGGCTATGATGTTTTTGCCCCAAATGCTGCGCAGCCACGCATAGGTCGCGCGGGTTTTGGGATTGGCGTCCGGATCGACGGGCGACGCGCGGGTGGCGACGGTCGGCGCGCTGGCGCGGTTGGCCGGGCAGAAATCGCGCGCCACGCAGTAGCGACCGTTTTCGAACGACCAGCGGCCGTGGTCGTCGCCGCACAGGGGCCAGGATTTGCCGTTGACAGTGCAGCTGGCTTCGGCGGCGGCGACGCCGGACAAGGTCAGCATCGCCGACAGCGCCAGCAGTTTGATGGCCGCAGCGGGGGAGGTGGGCATGGCATTTCCTGTTGTTTCGGTTTTCAGGCCACCAATGTAGCCGTGCGCTCGGAGCATTTCAACCAAGACCGGGTTTTGGGCGATTGTTTAGCCGGGACGACGCGCGTGTTTAACGCGGCGCGTCTTGCTGTGCCTGGGGGAGCGCCACGCGATACTTGCTTTACCGGGCCTTGGCGGCCCACCGTCGACCGCATGCGATATATATAATCGACAACATATTTCCCCACATCAGGATAATCATGAGCAGCCCTTCATTCCGGTTCACCGCAGGTCGTTGTCTGGTCGCGTTGTCGCTGTATGCGCTGAGCGCTGCGCCGGCTTGGTCGCAAACCGAGTCCGCGCCCGCGGAGCAGAGCGAGGCTGCGGCGGCGGACAACGCCATCGCCGAAACCATCCTGGTGGCGGGGCAGCGTCCCGGTCCTGGTTTGTGGAAAGTGTCGAAGGGCGACCATGTGCTGTGGGTGTTCGGCACCTACTCGCCGCTGCCGAAGAAAATGGAATGGCGCTCGAAGGAGGTGGAAACCATCCTGGCGCAGTCGCAGGAATATCTGCTGCCGCCGGGCGCGACGGCCGAAGTGGGGTTTTTCCGCCAGGTGGCGATGCTGCCGTTCGCGATCGGGTTCAAGAAAAATCCCGACGGCGCGCAGCTCAAGGATTTGCTGCCCGAGCCGGTCTACGCGCGTTGGCTGGTGCTGAAGAAAAAATACATCGGCGACGATGACGGCATCGAGCGCGAACGTCCGATCTTCGCCGCCGACACCTTGTTCCACAAAGGGCTGGAGCAGGCCGGGCTGGGTTCGGGCGGCCAGGAGGTGCGCCAGACGATCGAAAAGCTCGTCAAGAAAAACAAGATCAAGATGACGTCGACCATGGCCAAGCTGGAGGTCGACGATCCGGTCAAGATGCTCAGGGAGTTCAAGAAGACGCCGCTGGACGACGTCGCCTGTTTCTCCAACACGCTGGCGCGGCT
>DATMSN010000322.1:0-20628 GCA_035565375.1 Duganella sp.
CCGTAGTCGCTCACCAGGGTCACCACGGTCTTCATCTTGTTCCTGGCGGCCCATTGCGCCATCGGCGCGGTCACCTGCGCCAGCGTGAATCCGGTACGCACGATGTACGGCGAGCGTTGCGGAATCACCGACGTCGCGGCGGCCATCACGATCATCGGCACCTTGGCCTGCGTGGCCACCGGCGCGGCGGCGAAGGCCAGCGGCGTCAGACCGAACCCGGCCAGCACCTGCACCTTGTCGCGCGAGACCAGTTCCTGCGCCAGCCGCTTGGTGACGTCCGGCGACACACCGCCGTCGTCCTTGAGGATGATTTCGATCTGGCGGCCGGCGACGGTGGCGCCGTTCTGCTGCATGAACAGCTTGACGGCCGCCTCGATCTGGCGGCCGGTGGAAGCGAACGGTCCGGACATCGGCACGATCAGGCCCACCTTCAACGGCTCGGCCGCCGCAGCGATGGCCGGCAGCACGCCGGCGGACAAGGCGGCTGCGCCCAGCAGGATGTGACGGCGATGCGTATTGATATTCTCTGACATGGTGTCTCCTTCTTGTTTTTTATAGGTCGAGCACTAGGGTCGCGCTTTTGGAACGGGAACAGCAAGGGGTGAACTGGTCGTTGGCCGCCTGTTCTTCTTCGGTCAAATACAGATCGCGGTGATCCGGCACACCTTCGAGCACGCGCGTCAGGCAGGTGCCGCACACGCCCTGCTCGCAGGAAGCCGCGACGAACACGCCGGCGTCGCGCAGCACTTGCATGACGGTGACGCCGGCGGGAACAGTGTAACTCGCCCCGCTCGATGCCAACTTCACTTCGAAGGCCTTGTCGCCGCCGGTATCGACGGCGGCCGCGCCGAAATACTCCAGATGCAGCTGGGCCTCGGGCCAGTTCTGCGCGGCGGCCGTCGCTTTCACATGGTCGATGAAGCCGCCCGGCCCGCAAAAGTAGATATGCGTGCCGCGATCCAGTCCGGCCAGCAGCGCCGCCAGATCGAGCCTTTGCTCGGGCGCGCCGCTATCGTAGTGAAAGTGGGCCTGCGCCGCGAATGCCGAGCCGGCGATGCGATCGCGGAATGCGGCGCGCTCCGGCGAACGCGCGCAGTAGTGCAACTCGAACGCCGCGCCTTGTGCCGACAGCGCTTCCGCCATCGCCAGGATCGGCGTCACGCCAATGCCGCCGGCCAGCAGCAGGCTGCGCTTGGCCTCCACCAGAGGAAAGTGATTTTTCGGCGCGCTGATGGCCAGCGTGGCGCCGGAATGGATATTCTCGTGCATGCCCTGCGAGCCGCCGCGCGACGCCGGATCGCGCAGCACCCCGATCAGATAGCGGTGTGTTTCGTGCGGCGGATTGCACAGCGAGTACTGGCGCACCAGCCCCGGTCCCACATGCACATCGATATGGGAACCGGCGCTGAAAGCCGGCAGCGGCGAGCCGTCCGCGCTGACCAGCTCATAGCTGCAGATATCCTCCGCCTCGCTGGTGCGGCGCTCGACCCGAACGTTCAGCAGATCGGCGCTCATGCCGGCGACTCCGGCGTCTTGTGCTTGCTCTCCTTTTCCATCCACTGATCCAGCAGACGGCGCGACTGCACGCCGCCGGCGTCGATATTCAACATCAGCAGCTTGCGGTCGGGATGGCGCAGGATGTTCTGCTGCTGCAGCTCCAGCATCTGCTGGTCCTCGGCGAAGATCTTGCCCTGCCCCTCGCGTATGGTCGCCGTCAGTTCCTTGTCTTCCGGTTTGAAATTGCGCGCCATGCCCCAGAAGTACCAGTGCGACGTCTCCGTCTCCGGCGTGATGAAATCAACCACGATGCTCGACGCCTTGAATTTCGGGTCTGCGTCGTAGCCGCCCTTGCCCGCGTGCGCCACGCCCACTTCGATCATCACGTGGCTCGGCGGGGAGAAGCGGCAGATCTGCCAGCGGTCCACCGGCACATCGTCGGCCAGGCCATTGCCGCGCAGGGCGGCGCGCCAGAACGGCGGCGCCATGATGTTCTCCATATAGCGGCTGGTGATCACTTCCTCGCCCTCGACGCGGGTGGTGACGGGTGCCTCGTCGATTTCCTTCTGGCCGATGCTCGACGCGTGCACATAGGTCTCGTGCGTCAGGTCCATCAGGTTGTCGATCATCAGGCGGTATTCGCAGTGAATGTGATACAGGCCGCCGCCGTAGGCCCATTCCGGATTGTCGGCCCATTCCAGATGATGGATCAGCGCCGGATCGGCCAGTTCCTTCTCGCCGGTCCAAACCCAGATGAAGCCATAGCGCTCCTCCACCGGATAGCTGCGGATGCAGGGGAAGCCTCGCACGCGCTGGCCGGGCATGCTGACGACCTTGCCGTCGCAGCCCATCTCCAGGCCGTGGTAGCCGCAGACCAGCTGCCCCTCGCGCACGAAGCCGAGCGACAGTGGCGCGCCGCGATGCGGACAGAAGTCCTCGACCGCCGCCACTTTGCCCCCGGCGCCGCGATAGAAAACGATCTTTTCGCCGCAGATTTGGCGCCCCAGCGGTTTGCCATCGATCTCGTCGGGCGTGCAGGCCACATACCAGGTGTTTTTTGGATACATCTTGTCTCCTTATTGATTTTCAGCTTAACATTCAGTGTACTGAATGTCGTAAAGTATAGACCGGAAAACACGGAAGTAAACACCCAGGCCCAACTCTTTTTTTATTGCGCCGCACCAGCAGAGAATACGCCATGCCAGAAACCGAAAGCACGCTAACCAATTTATATGAACATCCGGGCCACCTGCTGCGCCGCGCGCAGCAGATATCGGTATCGATGTTCTACGACGAGATGGGCGGCGAGTTGACGCCGGTGCAGTACGCGATGCTGCGCAACCTGGCCGGCAATCCGGGCATCGACCAGGTGTCGCTGTCGTCCATCAGTGGAATAGACACGTCGACCGGCGCCACTGTTTGCGCGCGGCTGGAGGAAAAGGGTCTGCTCGAGCGCAAGGTGATTCCGACCAACCGCCGCCAGCGCGCGCTGACCATCACCCTCGCCGGCCAGCAGCTGCTGGACGAGATGATCCCGGGCGCGCAGCGGCTGCGCCGCCGCCTTCTGGCGCCGCTGACCAGCGAGGAACAGCTGAAATTCATGGAGCTTCTGACCAAGCTGGTACAGGAAAACAACGAGCAAAGCCGGGCGCCGTTGACCGCGCCCGCCGGCGCATCGGCATCGATCGCGACGGCGGCGTCTGCGCGCGACGCCCGCTAGCCGAGTGACCATGCGCGAATGACAGAACAGTAAGAGACCGCTTCCGCCCCAAATCGGACCTTCGCGTTAAATTGCAAACGCGGGTGTTTTATATCTGCGCCAAAAGACATAAAAAACGGGCTGCCAAAAATTCAATGCTACTCTGGCTGCGCAACACGAACGGCGGTAATTCTTCTTGGCCCTTGCAGCAAAACGAAACGATCGATCACGCCGTCGGCATTCTTTTCAAACTGGAGTTCCGCACCCGCAGACTCGGCAAGGAAGTGCGTCGCGGTCAGCGCCTTCAGCTCGAAAGTCCCCTGCCCCGTAACCGACGCGAGATACTTGTCTCCGGCGCGTCTGATGTCGACAACCATTGGCATATCTGTCATTTGATATCGACCTACGTAGGCGTCGAATAACTTGTTGTCCAAGGTGATGGATGGCGCGGCGGGAATGGCCTTCCCCATGGCGACCAGAGCGACCCGTTGGGCCACTTCATAAGGTGGCGTCCGACCGCCATCGAGATTGGACAGCACCGCGACATACAGCCGCTGTTCCGGCAGGCGCATCGCAAATGATTCGAAGCCAGGAACGCGACCGCCATGGCGTATCGTCATGATGTTCTGCCAGGAGTCGCCGATCTGGAAACCGTAACCGTACTCGGAGGTTCCTTCTCTGGGGCGATATGGCGTGAACACCTTTTTCCAGCCAGCAGCACTAAGCAGCCTGCCCGCGTCGATGGCGGTGTTCCAGCGCGCGAGGTCGTCCACGGTCGACAACATTCCGCCTGCAGAGTAGAGCTGACTCGGACTGACCTGGGGGCTGTGCACGAAGCCACCTTCAACCAGCGTATGTCCCGGCGCCAGCGCGGCATTGCCGCGAAGTCGGCTCGCATATCCCGTGTCGTTCATACCCAGAGGAAGGAGTATTCGCTGTTCAAGGAACTTCGCGTATGGCAGACCGCTTACCTTTTCGATGATCGCCCCTAGCAGGATGTAATTCGAGTTGCTGTACTCGTATTTGGCGCCCGGCTCGAAATCGAGTGGCCGTTGACTGAAGGTGTCGAGGAGGGCATGCGTCGAGACTTCATGTCCCATGTTCGACGGCCAATCCGGCGTCGTGGCGTAGTCAGGAATACCTGAGGTGTGCGTCAGAAGGTTCTCGATCGTAATTGTCTTGCCGTGCGTTGGGTACTTTGGCAGGTAACGGGTAATCGGATCGCTGGCCGACAGCTTGCCGCCCTCCGCAAGTAACATGACCGCCACCGCTGTGAACTGCTTCGTCATTGAACCGATGGACATCGCCATATCCGGACTCAAAGGCGTATGCGTGAGAATGTCGGCCTCGCCGTAGGCTTTGCGGAACAGCACATGTCCATCCTTAATGACAAGAACGACCGCTCCTGGCTCACCCGGACGATAGCGTGGCGCGATTGCAGCGTCGATATTATCGGCTAGCGTGACTTGGGCCGTATTCTCCGTCCTGATTTCGCCGGCTGGGCAAACCACAGCGTATGCAAAAATACAAGCCGCCATCGTGAAATTCGCCAGCTTTAACATAAGCATTCCTTTAGTTTAGTTAATAACGCGTGAGCAATCCGGGGAGCGCGGGGACGCGATTTTTTGATCTGCAGGCAGTACTCACCGCAAATTCCGTGCCACGGCGGGAAAAGCACATTTCTCATGCGCGCGTGAGACAAGTGTTCATTTCTGAACAGCGCGGCGTGTTCGCTAGTGAACAGAGGCCGCGTCTGTCGCACGCGCTGTCCGGTATTGGCAGCCGAAAGCGGTCAAATTCCACCTAGGTAGGCGCCAAGCAGGCCATCGGAACTTTCGATACCTAAAACGTCCAGTATAGATTCCAGCTCGGTGCCGAAATGGTCGCGCCCTTCCGTGTCCTCGCTCTCAACCAACACTAGCGACCGTTGGAATTCGGTCAGAACCCACAGTTTTGTTGGATTGGCCTGAATCCCATTTATCAATCGACCAAGCAAGTCGTTGAGGACAGTTGAAAGGCGGTCCTTCTCTTCCGCTGTGTTTTCTCCGGGAAGAGAACCAAATTTCTCTACCATTTTCAAGATGTGTAACTTTATCACCGTCGATTCATCAATCTCGAGGGGCGCGTCACTAACTTCGGACAGGGGGTCATAGCTCATATGCGAATCTTAATTTTCTATTCTTGGTGGGGAACGACGCCATCGCTCCAACTCGCCAACCTGATTTGGAAACGCGAACCGCCACAGCTAGTCCGCGAACAGCTCCACGATCAGTGACCGCAGCCACGCGTTGGCGCCGTCCTTGGCGAACTTGCGGTGCCAATACTGCTTCAGATCGAATCGCGGTATCTCCATCGGCGGCTCCATCAACTTGATCGCCGCGAACTGAGCGAAGCTCTCCCCTACCGCGCGCGGCACGGTCGCCACCAGGTCGCCGGCCGAGATCAAAAACGGAATCGACATGAAGTGCGGCGTCTCCAGCACCACGCGGCGGCGTATCCGCCTGCGTATCAGGAACTGCTCGAACAGCTCCTGGCTGCGGCCTTCGGCACGTATCACCGCGTGGCCCATCTCCAGGAACTGCTTCATGCTCAGTGTCCGGCGGCGCTGATGATGCTCGGCGCTGAGCAGGCAGACGAAGGAATGCGAGAACAAACGCTGCTGGAAAAAATTGCGGTTCTTCAGATCCGGAAAATAACCGACCGCCAAATCGACATCGCCCTGTTCCAGCGCCAGCGCCAGCTCGCGCGGCGGCATCGTCACGGAACAGATGCTGGCGCCAGGGGCATCCCGCCTTAAGCGGTCGAGCAGCCTTGGCAAAAAAGTCATCTCGCCGATATCCGACAGCGCCACCGTGAATTTGCGCTCGGTGGTGGCGGGATCGAACTGCACGCTGGCCAGCACCCCGGTCTCCAGCCGCTGCAAGATATCCCTGGTCGGACTGACCAGGGCCAACGCGCGCGGCGTCGGCGCCATGCCGTTCGCTGTCCGGACGAACAGCGGATCGCCCAGCGCCTTGCGCAATTTATTCAGGGCCACGCTGACCGCCGGCTGGCTCATACCCAGCTTGCGCGCCGCGCCGCTGACGCTGCGCTCCTCATGGATGGCCAGCGCCACCGGCAACAGATTCAGATCGAATGACGCCATGTTTTACCCTCCACCTTAATTTGAAAATCGCATAAACATTATGCAGTAAATTCTATTTTCAAATACGACGGCTTGCCTGATCATAGCCTCACAACAAAGCCGAAAAACAACCACAACGGAGACAACCATGCATTGCATTCCATTTCGCATTCCACTTGCGCTGGCAGGCGCCCTGCTATCCCTGTCTTTCCACAGCCATGCGGCGGAAGCACAGCCGGTGCGCATCGGCGTCATCACATCTCTGAGCGGTGTGGCCGCGCCTAGCGGCGAGCAAATGAAGGCTGGCATCGACACCTGGCTGCGCATGAACGGCGACACCGTCGCGGGCAGGAAGCTACAAGTCATCTACAAGGACGACACAGGCGCCCAGGCCGACGTCGCCAAGCGCCTGGCGACGGAGCTGATCAGCCGGGACAACGTCGATATCCTCGCCGGTTTCGTCTTCACCCCCAATGCCATGTCGACCGCCGCCGTCGCGGACCGCGCCAAGAAGCCGATGGTGGTCATGAACGCCGCTGCCTCCACCATCACCACCCGCTCGCCTTACATCACGCGTACTTCCTACACCATCGCGCAGTCGGTCAAGCCGCTGGCGGAATGGGCCTACAAGACCGGCTCGCGCCGCGTGTTCTCCATCGTCGCCGACTACGCGCCGGGGCATGACGCGCACACCTGGTTCACCAGCAGCTTCACGGCGCTGGGCGGCACGATCGTCGACAGCGTCAAAGTACCGCTGACCACCATCGACTTCAGCGCCTACCTGCAGCGCATCAAAGACGCCAAGCCGGACGCCATCCACGTCTTCCTGCCTAACGGCCAGCCCATGGTCTCCTTCATGAAGGCCTACAAGGAAAAGGGGCTGGACAAAGCCGGCATCCGCTTCCTTGGCGGCGAAGGCTGGGCCGACGAAGATGTGCTAAACGCCGCCGGAGAGGCAATGAACGGCATTTATACCGCCGGCTTCTATTCCTCGTTCCGTCCCGGCGCCGAAAACGCCGCCTTCACGGCGGCATTCGCCAAAACCGTCAACGGCCGCTTCAAGCCCAACTTCCAGGCCGCATCCGCCTACGACGGCATGGCCTTGATCGCCGCCACCTTGACCCGCACCAAGGGCAACGCCGACGGCGCCACTTTCATGGCCGCGCTCAAAGGCTACAAGGCAGCCAGCCCGCGTGGCACCGTCGACATCGACGACAAAACCAACGACATCATCCAGACCATCTACATCCGCCGCATCGACAAACTGGCCGACGGTCGCTACGGCGCGACCGAGATAGACCGCTACGACGGCGTGCGCGATCCCGCCAAGCCTAACTAACTAAATCAATCAACAGGAGTAATGTCATGTTCCCTTTGAATCAATGGTATGTCGCGGGCTTTGCCTGGGAGTTGCAGGACAAGCCGCTGGCGCGCACGCTGCTCAACCAGCCTATCGTTCTGTTCCGCACCGCCGCCGGGGAGATCGCCGCGCTCGAGGACCGCTGCTGCCACCGTAGCGTGCCGCTGTCCTGCGGCTCCATCGATGGCGGCGGCATCCGCTGCGGCTACCACGGCCTGCTGTATGCGCCGAGCGGCGCATGTATCGAGATTCCAGGCCAGTTGAAAATCCCCGGCAAGGCCAAGGTGAAAGCCTACACATCGGCGGTGCGCAACCAGGTGATCTGGATCTGGTTCGGCGCCGTTGCGGATAGCCAGCCATCCGGCCCTCCACCCGAGGTGCCGGCTCACGACGATCCGCGCTACCGCTACAAGGGCGGAGCCTTCCACTACCGGGCGCCATATCAGCTGATACACGACAACCTGCTGGACCTCAGCCACGTCGGCTACGTGCATGGCAAAACCATCGGCGGCAACGCCCGTGCCCATATGGAGGCACCGACCACCGTGACTTCAGAGGGCGATCATGTGCGCGTCGTGCGATGGATGAAATCCTCACAGCCGCCGGCCACCTACTCCGCCGCCTGGCCGTTCAAAGGTGCGATCGACCGCTGGCAAGAGATCGACTTCAACGGCAGTCATTTACAGATCTTTACCGGCGCGGTCGATGCCGGCGCCGAGCCGCTCGACGATCCGCTGCGCGGCGGTTTTCATATGCGCGGCTTCCATGGCATCACGCCGGAGACGGACACCACCTCGCACTACTTCTGGACCATGGCCAGCTCCGCGCATCCGGACCAGCCGGACAACGCGGAACTGGTTTATCGGCAGACCGAGCAAACCTTCGAGGAGGACCGCGTCATCATCGAAGCGCAGTACCGCAACATGCAGCAGTTCTCGGGGGCCCCGATGGTGGACATCCATGTCGACGCCGGTGCCAATCGCGCCCGCCGCGTCATCGCGCTGCACATCGCTGAACAGGCATAACGGGGATGGAAGCGGTCATCACTTCGATCAAGGACTGCGGCGACGTCCGCATCTTCGAACTGCGCGCCACCGACGGTTCCGCGCTGCCGCCGTACGAGGCGGGAGCGCACCTCGACGTCACCCTTGGCAATGGCTTGACACGGCAATACTCGCTATGCTGCCGCAAGCCCTCCGGCGACAGCTACCGCATCGCCGTCAAACGCGATCCGAACTCGCGCGGCGGTTCCGAGTGGCTGCACAAGGAGGCCGTCGCGGGTCGTATCCTGACAATAGGCCAGCCGCGCAACGCCTTCTCGCTGCGGCCGCCGACAGGCATGCATCTGCTGTTCGCCGGCGGCATCGGCGTCACGCCGCTGCTGTCGATGGCTTACGCGTTGCAGCGGGCCGGCCAGCCTTTCCAGCTGGCGTACTTCGTTCGCAACGAAGGCGACAACGCCTTCATGGACGAATTCAATAACGAACCGCTGGCCGGCCATGTCGTCGTGGTCGCGGGCCTGAAACCGCATGACAACACGGAGCGGATTGAAGCCATGATGCACGCCGCGCCCGCAACGGCAACCACGGTCTACACTTGCGGCCCGGCGCCGTTCATGGACGCCGTCATCGCCGTCGGCGCGGCACGCTTCGGCGCCAACTCGGTGCACAAGGAATCGTTCGGCGCACCACCGGCGACAGCCGGAGAGACGCCATTCACCCTGCGGTTGACGCGCTCCGGGCGCGACATCGAGGTCCCGGCAGGCCGCAGCGCGCTGGCCTGCCTACACGAAGCAGGCATCGCGATTGACTGCTCGTGCGAAGTCGGCGTGTGCGGTTCCTGCCGCACCATTGTGTTGGACGGCCGGCCCGAACACCTCGACTCGGTTTTGAGCGACGCCGAGAAGCAGGCCAATGTTTGCTTCATGCCGTGCGTTTCCCGATCACGCACGCCAGTGTTGTATCTCGATCTCTGAGCGCATTTCTTCCTATCAAGCAAACACCTGTTGCGCTAACATGATTTGTACCGGGACACCGGAAAACAATCCATAACAATACAGGAGACGACATGAAATCATCACCACTCATCCCTTCGCTGGCGGCCGTCATGCTGGCGGCGGCGCTGCCGGCGTTCGCGCAGAACGCGTCCAAGGCGGACGTGATCGCGCTGGTCGACAAGGCTGTCGCAAACATCGAGAAAAAAGGCCCCGAGGAGGCCTGCAAGGACTTCACCGATCCCAAGGGAGGATACATCCAGGGCGAGTTGTACGTCTTCTTCCAGGACGAGAAGATGAAGATGATCTGCCACGGCGTCAATCCCAAGATGATCGGCAAGGACATGTCGGAACTGAAGGACGCCAACGGCAAACGCTTCACCAAGGACATGCTCGATGTGGCCATGTCGAACAAACCGGGCTGGGTCGACTACACGTGGGTCAATCCGGTGACCAAGGCGCTGGAGCCGAAGACCTCCTACATACGCCTGGCGGCCGGTAAATACACGGTCGGCGTCGGCATCTACAAAAAATAAGAATAACCCGCACGGCCGGGCGGGGTCGGACCCATCAGGGTCCGACCCCTAAGAGGTGACGCAAGCGCATAGGTGAAAGCATGCGGGGTGCCTTCCGCGACTTAAGCCACCGACACCAGCCTATCGAGCTTGTCGCCATCGGCCAGCAGGCTGGCGCTATCCGAGTCGTGCACGATGCGGCCGCGATCGAGCACGATGGCGCGTTTGGTCAGCGACAGCGCCAGGCGCGCATGCTGCTCCACCACGATCACCGACATTCCCTCTTCCTCCACCAGCTTGCGGATCACGCGCACCAGCTCCTGCACGATGATCGGCGCCAGCCCTTCCATCGGCTCGTCCAGCAGCAGGATGCGCGGATTGGTCATCAGCGCGCGCGCGATCGCCACCATCTGCTGCTCGCCGCCGGACAACTGGTTGCCCATGTTGGCGCGGCGCTCGAACAGGCGCGGGAAGATTTGATACACCTTCTGCAGGTTCCACGGTCCCGGACGCGCGACCACGGTCAAATGCTCCTCCACCGTCAGCGACGGGAACATATGGCGTTCCTGCGGCACCCAGCCCAAGCCCGAGCGCGAGCGCTTATGCGTGGGCATGCGCGCGATGTCGCCGCCGTCCCAGCGTATGCCGCCGCCGTGCAGTCGCGTCAATCCCATCAGCGTCACCAGCAGGCTGGTTTTGCCGACGCCGTTGCGGCCCAACAGCGCCAGGCTGTCGCCTTCATTCATCGTGAACGACACGTCTTCCAGCACGATGGACTCGCCGTAGCCGGCGGTGACTTTATCGAGCGCCAGTAACTCACGCATGTTCGGCCTCCCCCAGATACACTTCTTTCACTCGCGGGTCCGCCGCGATTTCCTCCGGCGTTCCCTCGGTCAGCACCTTGCCGCCCACCATGACGGTGATGCGGTCGGCGAAGCGGAACACCAGCCCCATATCGTGTTCGATAAACAGCACCGTCACGTCGCGCGGCAGTTGCGCCAGCACTTCGAACAGTTCCTTGCTTTCTGCCGACGGGATGCCGGCCGCCGGCTCGTCCAGCAGCAGGATGCGCGGCTTGGTCGCCAGCGCCAGCGCGATCTCGACCAGCCGCTGCTTACCATACGCCATGCTGCGCGTGATGCTGTTGGCCTGGTCGGTCAGCTTCAAGGTCGCGAGCAGCTCCATCGCCTCGTCGATGACCTGCGGATGGTTGGCCACCGTCTTGTACCAGACCGACTGCAGGCCGCGACGCTCGCTGATGGCCAGCGCCACCGATTCCAGCACCGTCATCCCCGCGAACAGGGTGTTGAGCTGGAAGGTGCGCGTCATGCCGCGATGTACCCTCTCGTGCTGCGGCAAATTGGTGATGTCCTCGCCGCCCAGATAGACCCTGCCGCTGCTGGGCATGAAGCCCCCGGTCAGCAGATTGATGAAGGTGGTTTTTCCGGCGCCGTTAGGTCCGATCAGCGCGTGGCGCGCGCCGGGTTCGAAGGTCAGCGTCACATCGCTGTTGGCGACGAATCCGCCCCAGCGCTTGCTCAGGCCTTCGGTGCGCAGTGTGATGTCCTGGCTCATGCCTGCTCCTTACGGGATGGTTTGAAACGCTGGGCGATCTTTTCCAGTCCGCCCAGGATGCCGCCGCGCGCGAACAGCACGATCAGCACCAGCAGCAGGCCGATATAGAACTGCCAGTAGGCCGGATTGAGGCCGGCGATATAGTCCTGCGCCACCATGAACACGGCGGCGCCGATCAACGCGCCATACAGGCGCCCGGTCCCGCCCAGCACCAGCATGATCAACAGTTCCGCCGAGCGCGGGAAGCCCAGCGCGTCGAGGCCGACGAACTGCGTGGTCTGCGCCAGCAGCGCGCCGGCCACGCCGGCGATGGCCGCCGCGGCGGTGAAGATGGCGATCAGGCGGCGATTGACGTTGACGCCCAGCGAAGGCATGCGGCGCACGCCTTCGCGGATACCGATCAGGCTCAAACCGAACGGCGACTTGACCACGCGGCGCAACACCACGAACAGGATGAACAGCACGGCAAAGCTGTACCAGAAAGCGACGGTGCCATTCAGATCGAACTCGAACACGCCGAACACCTTACCGACCATCATGCCGGACAGGCCGTCGACGCCGCCGGTGATGAAGGACGCCTTGTTGGCCGCCTCGTGCAGCATCAGGCAGATGCCCATGGTGACCATCAAGCGCGTCAAATCCTGGCCACGCACCACCAGAAATGAGGTGATGAAGCCGAACAGGCCCGCCACCACCGCGCCGGCCAGCAGGCCGCTCAGCGGCTCGCCCCAGCCATGCACCGCCAGCAGGCCGGCGGTGTAGGCGCCCAGTCCGAAGAAGGCGGCGTGCCCCAGCGAGACGATGCCGGCGTAGCCGAGGATCAGATCCAGCGACAGCGCGAACAGGCCCATGATCATGATCTGGCTGATCAGCACCAGATAGCCGGGGAAGAAGAAATACGCGGCCACCGGCATCAGCCAGAAGACGATCTCCAACGGCTTCCAGCGGTCGTTCGGCAAATTCAGTTGGCGTTTCTGTAGTGGCGTCATGACGGTCTTTGCGACTGGGGCGGGTTTGACTGCGGTTTCGGTAAAGGCATTCATGCTTTTCTCCGCACCAGGCCAGCCGGGAAGACGATCAGCAGCACCACCATCAGCGCGTAGATGACGAAGGCGCCAATTTCAGGCACATAGTATTTGCCGGCGACGTCGAACACGCCCAGTATCAGCGCGGCCAGCAACGGCCCCTTGATGGTGCCGGCGCCGCCCACCGCCACCACGAGCAGGAAGTAGACCATGTATTTGATCGGGAAGGTGGGATCGAGGCCCAGCACGTCGATGCCAAGGCCGCCGCCCAGGCCCGCCAGGCCGGAACCCAGCGCGAAGGTCAGGCTGAACACCAGGCTGACGTTGATGCCGAGGCCCGCCGACGCGGTTTGATTGTCGACCGATGCGCGGATCTGCGCGCCGAAGCGGGTGCGTTCGATCAGCAGGCCAAGCGCGATGGTGATCAGCACCACAACGCCGATCAGGAACAACCGGTAGGCGCCGACGTCGAGCCCAAACAGCGACACCTGTCCGCGCAGCCAGTCCGGCAGCGTGACCGGCTGCTGCGTCGGTCCGAAGAAGTAGGTGGCGGCGGCAACCGACATGAAAGTCAGGCCGATGGAGAACAGCACCTGGTCGAGGTGGCTGGCCTTGTACAGGCGGCGATACAGCAACCGCTCCAGCACCAGCCCCGCCACTGCGGACGCGATGAACGCCAGCGGCAGCGACGCCAGGAACGGCACGCCGAGGCGCGACAGCACCGTCACGCTGACATACCCGCCCAGCATCGCGAACGCGCCGTGGGCGAGGTTAATAAAGTTCATCATCCCCATCGTGACCGACAGGCCGACGCTGATGAGGAAAAGGAGGCTGCCATAGGCGATGCCGTCAAACAGCACGCCGGCCATATTTGCTAGCATGGCCGCCTCCGTCGATACGCAAGACGCTCGTTGGCGCCGTTCTTTTGCTTGTTCATTTTGTCTCCTGCACTATTAACCGCATTAAATCACACCAGCTCTACACCCTTTCGATCACCATCGCGATGCCCTGCCCCACGCCGATGCACATGGTGCACAACGCGTATCGTCCGCCGGTGCGGTGCAGCTGATAGGTGGCGGTGGTGACCAGGCGCGCGCCGCTCATACCCAGCGGATGGCCCAGCGCGATCGCGCCGCCGTTGGGGTTCACGCGCGGATCGTCGGCGCTCAAACCTAGTTCGCGCAACACGGCCAGGCCTTGTGCGGCGAACGCCTCGTTCAACTCGATCAGGTCCATCTGCTCCAAGGTCAGCCCGGTCTGGCGCAGCAGCTTTTGCACCGCCGGCACCGGACCGATGCCCATCACGCGCGGCGCCACGCCGGCGGTGGCCATGCCGACAATGCGTGCCAGCGGCTTGAGGCCGTGCTTTTGCATGGCGTCGCCGCTGGCGATCAACAACGCGCAGGCGCCGTCGTTGATGCCGGACGCATTACCGGCTGTGACGCTGCCATCGGGGCGCACCACCCCTTTGAGCTTGGCCAGCGCCTCCATCGTCGTCGCGCGCGGGTGCTCGTCCTGCGCGAAAATAATTGAATCACCCGCCCCCGCTGCGCGGCGGCTCTGCGGGATGGAGACCGGCACGATCTCGCGCTCGAAAACGCCGCCGGCGATCGCCGCCGCGGCCCGTTCCTGGCTCGCCAGCGCGAACGCGTCCTGGTCGGCCCGGCTCACGCCGAAATCCTGGGCGACGTTTTCCGCCGTCTCCGGCATCGTGTCGGTGCCGTAGACTTCCTTCATCTTCTTGTTGACGAAGCGCCAGCCCATTGTCGTATCCTGCAGCGAGGCGCTGCGCGAGAAGGCCGAATCGGCCTTGCCCATCACGAAGGGCGCGCGCGTCATCGATTCGACGCCACCGGCGATCATCAGGCAGGCGTCGCCGGCCTGGATCGCGCGCGCGGCCGTGCCGACGGCGTCCATGCCGGAGCCGCACAGGCGGTTCAGCGTGGTGCCTGGCACCTGCTCCGGCAGACCGGCCAGCAGCGCCGACATACGGGCGACATTACGGTTATCCTCGCCGGCCTGGTTGGCGCAGCCGTAGATTACATCGTCCACCTGGTCCCACTGCACGCCCGGATTGCGCTTCATCAGTTCGCGCAGCGGCACCGCGCCCAGGTCGTCGGCACGCACATCCTTCAGCGCGCCGCCGTAACGGCCGATAGGGGTGCGGATCGCGTCGCAGATATAAGCTTCGTTCATGTTTCGATCCTCGTATTAAATTCTGTTGGTGGAGGTGGCCGGCGGCAGCAGTTTGGTGCCGGTGGCAGCCTGCAGTTCCTCAAAGGTCAATCCGGGCGCCATTTCGCGCACCGCCAGACCGTCCGGCGTCACATCCAGCACGGCCATGTCGGTGTAGATGCGGTTGACGCAGGCGACGCCGGTCAGCGGATAGGTGCACTGGCCGACGATCTTGCTCTCGCCGGTCTTGGTCAGATGATCCATCATCACAAACACCTGCTTGGCGCCGATCGCCAGATCCATCGCGCCGCCGACGGCCGGTATCGCGTCGGGCGCGCCGGTATGCCAGTTTGCCAGATCGCCGCGCTCGGACACCTGGAAGGCGCCCAGCACGCACACGTCCAGATGGCCGCCGCGCATCATCGCGAACGAATCGCCATGATGGAAGTACGCGCCACCAGTCAGCAGCGTGACCGGCTGCTTGCCGGCGTTGATCAGGTCTTCATCCTCTTCGCCCGGCGCGGGCGCGGGGCCCATGCCCAGAAGGCCGTTCTCGCTGTGCAGGAAAACCTCGCGCTCGGACGGCAGGTAATTGGCGACCTTGGTCGGCAAGCCGATGCCCAGGTTGACGTAGGCGCCTTCGGGGATGTCCTGCGCCACTCGGGCCGCGATCTGGTCGCGGCTATATCTGTTATTAACGTTACTCACGCCGCCTCCTGCACCACGCGTTGAACGAAGATGCCCGGCGTGACGATCACTTCCGGATCGAGTTCGCCCAGCGGCACCACCTTGCGCACCTGCGCGATCGCCACCTTGGCCGCCATCGCCATGATCGGGCCGAAATTGCGCGCCGTTTTGCGGTACACCAGATTGCCCCAGCGATCGCCCTGCAGCGCCTTGATCAGCGCGAAGTCGGCGTGGATCGGCGACTCCAGCACGTAGTGGCGGCCGTCGATCAGGCGCGTCTCCTTGCCTTCGGCCAGCAGCGTGCCGTAGCCGGTCGGCGTGAAGAAACCGCCGATGCCGGCGCCGGCGGCGCGGATGCGCTCCGCCAGATTGCCTTGCGGGGTCAGTTCCAGTTCGATCTCGCCGGCGCGGTACAGTGCGTCGAAATGCTGGGAATCGGCCTGGCGCGGGAACGAGCAGATGATTTTGCGTACCCGCTTGGCCTTGAGCAGCGCGGCCAGTCCGGTTTCGCCGTTGCCGGCGTTGTTGTTGACGATGGTGAGTTCGCGCGCGCCCTGCGCGATCAGCGCGTCGATCAGCGCCGATGGCATGCCCGCGTTGCCAAAGCCGCCGATCATCACGGTCGCGCCGTCATGAATGTCGGCGACCGCGCGCTCCAGTGATTCAAAAGTTTTATCGATCATATATACACCTTGATGATTCGTCGCCTGCTTGTCGTTTTACTTATCGTGTTTTATCCGTCGTTTTGTGCGATAATCGAACTAATGATTGATTACCGCACAGCCAGTGTAGAACTTGCGAATGCCGTGGTCAAGAAAAAACGCCAATTAAATCCATCGACTGCATTAAAATCACGCCATGTCAAAAGCCACTCCCCCCGAATCCAGCGCCGCCGCCGAGGCGGACGACGAGCGCGAACCGACCATCGCCGAGCAGATCGACGCGATGACCGATCCCAGTTTCATGACCTCCCTGGCGCGCGGGCTGGCGGTGGTGCAGGCCTTCAGCGATTCGCGCAAGCCGCAAACCATCGCCAACATCAGCCAGAAAACCGGCATTCCGCGCGCCGCCGTGCGCCGCTGCCTGCACACGCTGCGTGAACTGGGTTATGTGGACGCGGAGCTGAATAACTTCTCGCTGCGCCCCAAGGTGCTCACACTGGGCTACTCCTACCTGTCGTCGACGCCGCTGACGGTGTCGGCCCAGCCCTACCTGAACGACATCAGCCGAACGCTCAATGAATCGAGCTCGATGGCGGTGCTGGAAGACGGCGAAGTACTGTACGTTGCGCGCGCGGCCACTTCGCGGGTGATGTCGGTGGCGCTCAACACGGGCAGCCGGTTGCCGGCGTATTGCACCTCGTTGGGCCGGGTGATGCTGGCGCATTTGCCGCCCGATGAGCTGGAGCGGTACCTCGCCAAAACCAAGCTGCGCGCGATGACGGAGAACACGGTTACCAATCCGAAGCGCCTGCGCGAGATCCTGGCCGACGTGCGCCGTGACGGGTACGCCATCAACGATGAGGAATTGGAGCTGGGTCTGCGTTCGATCGCGGTGCCGGTGCGCGGCGCGTCCGGACAGGTGCTGGCGGCGCTGAACGTGGGCGCGCAAGCGGCCCGCGTCAGCGTCAAGCAGCTGGAGAAGGAGTTCCTGCCGGTGCTGGTGCGGGGCGCGCAGGAGTTGGCGATTCTGCTGCCGTGATCCATTGTGGACCGCTGGCGGCGCAGGCATGGCGGATTACGCTGCGCTAATCCGCCATGAGCCGCCAATTGCGCTTTTAGAAGCTGTGACGCAAGCCGGCCATCACGCCGTTCTGGGTTTTACCGACGCCGACGCTGCCGCCCGCATCCAGCGCGACAGCCGACAGGCCGCTGTTCTTCATGCGGCCGATGCCGCCGTAAACCGCTGTGCGCTTGGAGAAGTAATAGGTCAGGCGCGCCACCAGCAAGGTGGCATCCGCGCTGCTGTTCTTCACATCACGCTTGGCGACCTGCGCATCGAGCGTGGTCAGTGGCGTGACCGGGTAGCTCAAACCCAGGAAGTACAAATCCGATTCCGTCAGGCCGGTGGCCGCGCGCGTGGTGCGATCGACCACGCCGGCGCCGATCTTGCCCTCGCCGACCTTGACGTAGCCGTTGACGGTGATGCGCTTGTCGCTGTTGTCGCTGCTCGTCAGGCCGCCGGCCGCACCGGTGTTCCCGTACAAGATGTCGTAGGACGCGTTCAAACCGTATGCGGGAATCTCGTAGCCGAACAAGCCGGTGACCTGGCGGCAGGCCTTGGAATTGCCTGCCACTTCGCCGGCGCAGCCGGTGGCGGCCGGGCCGCCCGCCGCCGACGTATCGCGCCCGGTGCTGTAGGTGGCGCCCACGACGAAATTATTGAAGTTACCCAGATAGCCGATGGCGTTGTCGCTGCGCGCGTTCGGCAGGTACGGATCGATACTGCCGATGGCGAACAGGTTCGGGCCCATCACGTCCGCCTTCTGGCCGGCGATGTAGGTCATGTTGATTTGACGGCCCAGGGTCACGGTGCCGAAGGCGCCCTTCAACCCCACCGATGCCTGGCGGCCGAACAGGCGGTTGCCCTGCTGGCTGGTGCCGGTATCGAGCGCCAGGCCGGATTCCAGCGTGAAGACCACCTGCAGTCCGTTGCCCAGGTCCTCGACGCCGCGGAAGCCGATACGCGACGGGAAGGACCCCGTCAGCGACGGCATCTTGGTCACGGAATCGCCGGCGGCATTGACGTTGGTGACGTGGACAAGGCCGGTGTCGAGCAGGCCATACACGGTCACGCTGCTTTGCGCCATCGCTGCGGATGCGCCCATACCTGCCAGAAGCGCCACGGCGCAACGGATACTGTTTTTCATTACTGTCTCCTGTTATTTTATTGGATGTGCGATTATCGAACAATAGGTTGTTAATCGCACATAAATTGGATACTATGATTGTCGCGGGGCATTGTCAAGAAACAGAACGGAAGCGGTGAGCCAACAATGCGACACTAAACCGCTTGTGGCGCGGCGCTTCTCATCGACCCACATAGACAAAAACAGAACCAGACAGGAGACAGGCATGACGATGAAAAAATTTGTAAATATTGCGACACTCACGACATTCGCCGCCCTAACCTTGACCATCGCGCCGCTGGCGCGGGCTCAGGACACCATCAAGATAGGCGTCATCGCCGCGTTTTCCGGCCCCTTCGCCGACTACGGCAAGCAGATGGAAGGCGGCATCAAGGCCTACATGGCGCAGCACGGCGCCACGGTGGCGGGCAAAAAGATCGAGATCATCGTCAAGGATACCACCGGGCCGTCGCCGGAAATCGCCAAACGCCTGGCGCAGGAGCTGGTGGTGCGCGACAAGGTCGACTTCCTGGCCGGCTTCGGCCTGACGCCGGAGGCGCTGGCGGTGGCGCCGATCGCCGAACAAGCCAAGAAGCCGATGATCATCATGAACGCGGCCACTTCCATCATCACCACCAAGTCCAACTACATCGCGCGCTTCTCCATGACGCTGCCGCAAATTTCGGCGCCGATGGCGACATGGGCGGTGAAGAACAACATCAAGAAGGTCGTCACGCTGGTGGCGGACTACGGCCCGGGCATCGATGCCGAAACCGCGTTCAAGAATGAGCTGGTCAAGGGCGGCGGCACGGTGAGCGAATCGATCCGCGTCCCGCTGCGCAATCCGGAGTTCGCGCCCTACATCCAGCGTATCAAGGACGCCAAGCCGGACGCGGTGTTCATCTTCGTGCCGGCCGGCGAGCAAAGCATCGCCTTCATGAAGGGCTATCGCGAGCGCGGCCTGGCCGAAGCGGGCATCAAGGTCATCGCCACCGGCGACCTGACCGACGACCACGTGCTGCCGGCGATGGGCGACGCCACCCTGGGCGTGATCACCACCTTCCACTATTCGGCGGCGCACAAGTCGCCGGAAAACGCGGCGTTCCTGAAGAGTTTTGCGGCGGCCAACCCGAACGCAGGCCGTCCCAACTTCATGGCCGTGGCGGCGTATGACGGCATGGCCGCGATCTACGAAGTGGCCCGCAAGCTCAATGGCAAAATCGACGGCGACAAGGCCATGGAGATCCTCAAGACCATCAAGCTCAATAGTCCGCGCGGCCCGATCGCGATCGATCCGCAAACCCGCGACATCGTGCAGACGGTCTATGTGCGCAAGGTGGAAAAGATCGGCAATGAAGTCTACAACGTGGAGTTCGACCAGTTCGCCAACCAAAAAGACCCGGGAAAGTAAGCGAAGCCGGTCAAACAAAATCGCGCGGATTGCGCGTCACATGCTGGCCGGCGGCGGCATCGCCGCGAGAACCACGGCGGCCAGCATGGCGCCGGCCAGCGCCACCGACTCCAACCGAAGCAGGGTTGTGATGCGTGTCATGGCCCCCGTCCGGCCGGCAGCCGCGCCAGGAAAGCCAATAAACTTGTTATACCCGCCCACCGCAACCGCCAGCCCCACCAGCAGCAGCTTGACCGCCAGCGTCGTCTCATAAGCACCTGCGCCCACCTGCGCCCACGTCCCGAAAACCCGCCACGCGTTATAAGCACCACTAGCCGCGATGCCCGCCAGCGCGTAAGTCGCCGCATCGGACAGCAAATCGAGATAGCGCGCCGGCGCAGCCGACTTACCGGCGGCCACTGGCAGCACCAGCCAAGCTGCCACCGCCACAGCCCCGACCCACACGCAGATCAGCAGCAGATGCAGCCATTCGACCAGCACCCCAACGCTGAGCAAGCCGTGTTCCGCCGCATGGCTGTTGCCCGCGCGGCTGAAGGCGAAGCCGCCCAGCAGCATCAGTGCCGTCCAGTCGTTCCAGGAGTCGCGGCGAGGCAGCCGCCGGCCGCGCCAGCAGACTGCGGCGGTCAGCAACAGGCACGCGCTGCCGGCCACGCCGATGCGGCCGTAGGTGGTTTGCCACAGCAGCGTCGAGAACGCGTCGCCCGCCCCCCCCAGCGGCA
>DATMSN010000323.1:0-1871 GCA_035565375.1 Duganella sp.
GCCGGCGTGGCCGCGGCGGCGCGGCCGCTCGGATCGAGCGCCGCGATGGCGCCGAAGGCGAAGGTATGGGTGAAAATCAGCACGCTGACCAGTACCGAAGTGGCGGCCGCATATGGCGCAAAGGTGGAGCTCTGGGTGATCGTCAGCACGATCGCCGCCTGCACGATCGGACCGGCCAGCATCACCCGCTGCCCGGCCAGGCGCCGTTGCAGCAGCACCGCCAGCGGGGCCGGTAGCAGATTGACCATGCCCAGCGCGATCAGCACGCCCGAGACGGCGGTGAAACCGAAGCCGCGGTCGATGCCGATGCGCTCGACGAAGCTGAAGGTCATCGACTGCACCAGCGCCAGGCAGCCGACGCCGAACACCACATACCACACGGCCGGATCGAGCCGCCCCGCCGCCGGCGCGTGGCCCGGCACCTTGTCGGACAAGGTCGATTGCGGGAACCCCAGCGCCGCCGCCAGCGTGGCCACCCCCATGATGGCGGCGAACAGCTGGAACAGCGCGCCGCCGCCGAAATCGGCCACCAGTCGCGGCGCGATGGCGAAGAAACCCAACGCGAAGAAACCGATGGCGACACCGACCAACGCGAACAGCCGGTGCGGATCGGTGCTGCGGCCGATGGTGCCGTGCGTGAAGCTCAACGCGCAGCCAGCCGACGCGCCGGCCAGGGCGTGCAGCGCCATCATGATGGTGTAGTCGCGCGTCATCGACAGCGCCAGGAACGACAGCACCGCCAGACCGAAGCCGCAGGTCGCGGCCACGCGGGCGTTGTAGCGCGGCAGACGGGGGGCGAAAAACACGCTGCTGAGCACCGCGCCCGTCAGGAACAGCGTGGCCAGGCCGCCGGCCCGCTGCGGATCGAGGCCATACCGCGAGATCAGCGTGCCCACCCACACCGGCAACGCCACCAGGTCCAGCATGCCGGCGCAATGCGCCACCATCAACACGGCGCGGCCGGAAAAACTATCAGTCTTGATCATGATGCGGTCTCCTTTTTATTATTGGGCGCGGTCAGATCGGCTCGGCCAGCGCCATCATCGAGGCGCGCATGATGGCGGCGTGCTCCTGCTTGTCGCCGCCGTTGATTTCGATCTCGCCGAGGCGGTCGGAGTTGTCGACCACCATGCGGCAACGCTCGTAACGGCGCTCCTGGAAGCGGCGCAGGGCCTCGTCGACGCTGGCCGCGCGCCCCAGTTCATCGGCCACCACCAGACCGTCCTCGATACCGATGCAGGCGCCGGACGCCAGATGCGGCGTGGTCGCATGAACGGCGTCGCCGATCAGCACCACGCGGCCGCGATACCACGGGTGCGGCAGCAACAGGCTCTCCAGCGGACGGTAGAGCACCTGCGAGTGCGCGCCGATCTGGTCGCGGAGCTGCTGCATCAGCGGGGCCGGGAACGGCGCCAGCAACGCGCGCAGCATCTCCGGCTGCTGATCCAGCGGAATGTGGGCGCGGGTTTCGCGGTCCTCGGTGACGAACAAATACAGCTCGGTCTCGGAAACCGGATTGACGCCGGTCTTGATCTTTTGTCCCATCCACATCGCCGGGCGCACCAGATCGGCGGGGCGCGGCAACACCGCGCGCCACACGCCCTGTCCCGAGTAGCGCGGTTGCGGCGCTTGCGGGAACAACAGCCCGCGCATTTTGGAATACAGGCCGTCGGCCCCGATCACCACGTCGTAGCGGTGCTTTCCGCCGTCGGTCAATTCGACATCGACACCGTCGTCGTCCTGCGTCAGCGAAGTGAAGCTGCAGCCCAGGCGCACGTTGACGCCCGCTTCGAGCGTGGCTTCGGCCATCAGTTTGGCCAGCACCGGCCGCATGATGGCGGCGCCGCCCGGCACGTCGTCGCCGGCGACGC
>DATMSN010000324.1:0-4288 GCA_035565375.1 Duganella sp.
TCGCGCCGGCGGCCGATGCGCGCGTCATGGTGTTCTACATCGCCAGCCGTACCGGCCAGCAGGTCAAGCGCGCGGCGCTGGGCGCCGAAGGGTTCGTGCTGGACCACCTGAGCCGCAAGGCCATCGATCATCATCTGAACACCGTGGCCGAGCCTTTGTTGAAGGCCTTTGGCGACCAGCCGCCGTATGCGGTGTTCTCGGACAGTCTGGAAGTCTACGGCACCGACTGGACCGACGATTTTCTCGAAGAGTTCCAGCGCCGGCGCGGCTATGACTTGAAGCCGTATCTGCCGGCGATCCTCAGCGGGGCCGGTCCCGATGCCGGCGCGCTGCGCCACGACTGGGCACAAACGCAAACGGAACTGGTCAACGAGCGCTATCTGACGCCGGTCAACGACTGGGCCAAGGCCCACAAGACGCAATTCCGCTCGCAGACCTACGGCGAGCCGGCGGTCTCCATGTCGAGCAACCGCCTGGTCGCGTTGCCGGAGGGCGAGGGACCGCAGTTCCGCACCTTCTCTTTCACGCGGCTGGCGACGTCGGCGGGGCACCTGTACAACAAGCCGGTGATCTCGGCCGAAACCTGGACCTGGCTGCATTCGCCGGCCTTCAGCGCTACGCCGCTGGACATGAAGGCGGAGGCCGACCGCATGCTGCTGCAGGGCGTGAACCTGTTCGTCGGCCACGGCTGGCCGTACACGCCGCCCGGGCTGCCGGAACCCGGCTATGCGTTTTATGCGGCGGCCGTTTTCAACGATCACCAGCCGTGGTGGAACGTCATGCCCGACGTGACGGCCTATCTGAGCCGCACCAGCTATCTGCTGCGCCAGGGCCGTCCGGCCAACGACGTCGCCGTTCTGCTGCCGAATGACGACGTTTACGCGTCGCTGACGCCCGGCAAGGTATCGCTGTCGGCGGAGATGCACAAGCACGTCACGCCCGAACTGACCGAGCAGATACTCGACGCCGGCCATAACCTGGACTATGTCGACGCCGAATCGATACTGGCGCTGGGCGTCAGCCATCCGGTGCTGGTGATGCCGCACGTGATGCGCCTGTCGCCGGCAGTGATGGCAAAGCTTTCGGACTATGTGCGCGGCGGCGGCAAGATCATCGCCGTCGGCGGCTTGCCGTCGCTGGCCCCGGGGTTTGCCGACGCGCGGCGCATCACATCCCAGGTCGCGGCGGCCTCCAAGGCTCTGCAATCCACGCCTGGCGTGACGCTGGTGGCGGACGATGCGGCGGTCGGCGCGGCGCTAGCCAAGGCGGTGATGCCCGACCTGAAGCTGGCGTCGCAGCAGGCCGATGTCGGCTTCGTGCGCCGTAAGCTGGCGGACGGCGACATCTACTTTATCGCCAACACCGGCAACCGCCAGGTGCGCACCACGGCGACACTGGGCGCGACGCGAAAGTCCGCCTCCTGGTGGAATCCGCACGACGGCACGACCAGCGCCGCCCAGGTGAGGCCGGCGCTGGAGCTGGATCTGGCGCCCTACGAGTCGCGCGTTCTGGTTCTGAGCGATGGCGACGCGGCGGCAACGGCGCCTTCGCGGAAGCCCTCGGTCGTCCTCGCGGACTTGAGCCGCGACTGGCAAATACGCTTCCCCGGCGGGGAACCGCAAGCGATGGCGCAACTGCGGTCGTGGACCGACGATCCCTCCAGACGCTTTTTCTCCGGCGTTGCCGTGTACAGCAAGGATGTGGAGCTCAGCGCGTCACAGCTGAACGGCGCGGCCATCCGCCTCGATTTCGGCAAGGGCACGCCGCTGGAAACCACTCCCAAGGTTCCCGCCGGTATGCGCGCGATGCTGGACGGCCCGATTCGCGAGGCGGCCGAAGTCTACGTCAACGGTCAGCGGGCCGGGGCGGTGTGGCATCCTCCTTATGAGCTGGATATCACCAACCGGCTGCGGGCGGGCGTCAACAAGATCGAGGTCAAAGTGGCCAACCTGTCGCTGAACGCGCTGGCCGGCCAGGAACGTCCGGATTACCGGCTGCTCTCGGCGCGCTACGGCCAGCGCTTCGTCCCGCAGGACACGCATCTGATCGTCCCCACGCCATCCGGCATGCTAGGCCCCGTGCGGCTGCTGGCGCAACCTGAAAAATGAGAACCTCATGAACATCACGAAATGGATACGCATGGCGGCGGCCGCGATCCTTGCCCTCGGCATGGCCAGCGCCGGCGCAAAAACCTATAACGCCGGCAGCTACGGCGCAAAGGGCGACGGCGTCACCCTCGACACCAAGGCGATTCAAGCCGCCATCGACGCCGCCGCCAAGGATGGCGGCACGGTGGTGCTCAGTCCTGGCACCTATCTGAGCGGATCGATCTTCGTTAAAACCGGCGTCACGCTGCAAGTGGACAAAGGCGTCACCATCCTCGGCTCGCAACGGATCGAGGACTACCCCGTCATGCCGACGCGGATCGCCGGCATCGAAATGAGCTGGCCGGCGGCGCTGGTCAACGTCTACGAGCAAAAGAACGCCGCGATCACGGGCGGGGGAACCATCGACGGCGACGGCAAGATCTTTTGGGACAGCTACTGGACCCTGCGCAAGACCTATGAACCGCGCGGCTTGCGCTGGGCTTCGGACTACGACGCCAAGCGCCCACGCCTGATCCAGGTGTTTAATTCGTCACAGGTGAAAGTCGGCGGCGGCTTGTTGCTGCGCCGCTCGGGATTCTGGACGCTGCACATCTGCTACTCGACCGACATCACCGTCGATGGCGTCGTCATTCGCAACAACGAGGGCGGACGCGGACCCTCTACCGACGGCATCGATATCGACTCGTCCAGGAAGATCCTGGTGCAGAACGCGGACATCGCCGTCAACGACGACGCCCTATGCATGAAGGCCGGGCGCGATTCCGACGGCCAGCGCGTCAACCGCCCGACGGAGGATGTCATTATCCGCGACTCCATCGTGCGCGACGGCGCCGCCGGGGTGACGTTTGGCAGCGAGACGGCGGGCGGCTTCCGCAATATCGAAGCCTACAACATCACGGTGCTGGACAAGGTCCCCGTCGGCATCCTGTTCAAATCGGCGCATACGCGCGGCGGTTTCGGCGAAGATTTGCGCTTGCACGATTTCACGATGAAGGGTACGCCGGTCGTCATCCGCATCACGATGAACTGGAATCCAAGCTACAGCTACGCCGCGATCCCAAAAGACATCAAGGACTATCCGCAGTACTGGAAAGCGCTGGCCACGCCGGTGCCGAGGGAGAAGGGCATCGCGCACTTCCACGACGTTCGCATATGGAACATCAAGGCCACCGGCGCCACCACCGCGTTCGAGGTCGATGGTTACAAGGAAGTGCCGCTGGACCGCTTCAGCCTTGCCAATCTGGACATCGAAGCCGAGAACGGCGGTCATATCTACGACGTCAAGGCCTGGCAATTCACCGACACAAAGCTGCGGCTCAAGCAGCCGGTCGCCATCGAGGACGCCTCGGCGGTCCGGGGACTGCCGGCCGGCAGCGCGGTCGTTGGACCTGCGCCACCCAAGGAAGACGCCTCCAGGAAGAGTTTTGAAGAACAGGACAAGACATGATGAAGACCTCCCATTTGGTTCTGGCGGTGCTTGGCGCGTTAAACGGCTGCGCCGGCGTGAGCGAGCAGCCGCGGTATCCGCTGCCGACGCCCGCCATGCAGGCCATCGTCGACAAGGACACCAGCCGCCATTTCGGCGATGCGCCGGCGGACGGCGGACCGATGGCAGCCGATCTGTCGCCGGAACTGCGGACGGTCGCGATCGACAAGGCGCTGCGCAAGGTGGCTGACTGGCAGCTGGCGCGCACCTTGCCGCACCTGGACCGGATCTGGACCTCCAGTGTGCTGTTCAGCGGTTTCATGGCCGCATCGGAGGCCACCGGCGATCCGAAGTATCGCGACGCCATGCTCGCCATGGCGAATCAGTTCGAATGGAAGTTGCGCACCCCGTATCCCAACGCGGACGACATCAGCGTCGCCCAGACGTATCTGGAATTGTACGAGCGGGATCCCTCATCGGCGCGCCTCGGCCCGACCAAAACCGAACTCGATATCCTGATCAACCTGAAAACGCTCAAGCCTGGCGACGATCGCCTGCCATGGTGGTGGTGCGACGCGTTATTCATGGCGCCGCCGGTATGGGCGAAGATGTACAAGGCGACCGGCGAGCGCAAATACCTCGACTACGTGCACGAGCAGTGGCGCAAGACCTACGATCTGCTCTACGACAAGGAGGAGCATTTGTATGCGCGCGACGCCAGCTACATCGCCAAGCGCGAACCGAATGGCAAGAA
>DATMSN010000325.1:0-3992 GCA_035565375.1 Duganella sp.
GTGCCGCCGTCGCCGGAGCCGCTGCCCGCCAGCCTGCCCGATTACCTGAACCAGGTGGAGCGCGACATCATCCTGCGCGCGCTGGCGCAAACGCAGTTCAACCGCACGCAGGCCGCGCAGCTGCTGGGGATCAGCTTCCGCCAACTGCGCTATCAGATGCAGAAATTGAACATCCAGGAGCCGGAGGCATGAACGACAGCATAGGCGCCGACGGCTGGTGGCCGCCGGCGATCCGTTACGACAGCCCGAACTTCGACAGCCGTCCCGCCCCGGACGACATCACGCTGCTGGTGATCCACAATATCAGCCTGCCGGGCGGCTGTTTCGGCGGTCCCCACGTCTCCGACCTGTTTACCTGCCGGGTGGACTATAATGCTGACCCTTCGTTCGCGGACCTGCGCGGGCTGAAGGTGTCGACCCACTTCTTCATCCGTCGTGGCGGCGGGGTGGTCCAGTACGTCTCGGCCAACGAGCGCGCGTGGCACGCCGGCGCGTCGTCGTTTCGCGGACGCGAAAAATGTAACGACTACTCGATCGGGATCGAGCTCGAAGGCACCGACGACACGCCGTTCGAACCGGCGCAGTACGCGGCGCTGGCGGCGCTGACCGAGGCGCTGCGGCGGCGCTACCCGCTGACCGACGTCCAGGGCCACGAGGACATCGCGCCGGGCCGCAAAACCGACCCTGGACCGTTGTTTGATTGGAACTTTTATGTTAAAAGTTGGCTGGGATTCTGTGAAGAAACTAGAAAGCTTGCGCCGGGGTTAGTGGGCGCTACCGCCGTATTGCGCTTTGTAAAAGGGCTTCCTTAAAGTCAATAGTGCAAGCCTAATTATTTCTTCTTTTTTCAATAGGGTAGAGCTTGATATACCCGCCTTCGGCTACTACAATCAGTGTATCGAATCTTCGCAATCACTAGATATAGTAGTTCTCATGACACTGGTTCTTCATTTACATCCATGCCCTCGGGGCCAGGTCCAACCCCTTTTTGTTGCAGTTTAACCAGCCAGGCAGGTGTGGCTGATCGCTTCATTTTGGCCTTTTTATTTACAAACATAGCCGCGCAGCACTGACTGCACGCCGTTATCGGGGAGCTTAAATGCAATCTACTCAAGACATCACCATCAATCCAGCGCTGGTACCAGCGGCCGCTGCGAGCACCGCCAGCAGCCCGGTCACGGCCGCCAGCGACCTCGGTGACTACCGCATCATCCGCCGTAACGGCGCGGTCGTCGCGTTTGAACCGTCGAAAATCGCGATCGCCGTCACCAAGGCCTTCCTGGCCGTGAACGGCGGCCAGGGCGCCGCCTCGGCGCGCGTGCGCGAACTGGTAGAACAGCTGACCTCCAGCGTGGTGACGGCGCTGGTGCGCCGCCAGCCGTCCGGCGGCACCTTCCACATCGAAGACGTGCAAGACCAGGTCGAGCTGGCGCTGATGCGCTCCGGCGAGCACGATGTCGCGCGCGCCTATGTCCTGTACCGCGCCAAGCACATGGAAGAGCGCCGCGCGCTCAAGGAAGCGCAAGGCGCCACCGCCAAGATCGCCGCGCCGCAAATCCACGTGCTGGAAAACGGCGAGCGCAAGCCGCTGGAGATGGACCGCGTCACGGGCCTGATCAACGCCGCCTGCATCGGGCTGGAAAAGCACGTCGACGCCGACGCCATCGTCGCCGAGACGCTCAAGAACCTGTACGACGGCGTGCCGGTCGAAGAGCTGCACAAGTCCGCCATCCTGGCCGCCCGCGCGCTGATGGAAAAGGACCCGGCCTACTCGCAAGTGACGGCCCGCATCCTGCTGCACACGATCCGCAAGGAAGTCTTCGGCAAGGAAGTCGCGCAGGGCGCGGCCGCCGCCGAGTACATCACCTACTTCCCGCAATACATCGCCAAGGGTATCCAGAACGAGCTGCTGGACGTCAAACTGGCCGAGTTCGACCTGGCCCGCCTGGCCAAGGCGCTGGTCGCCGACCGCGACCTGCAGTTCGGCTACATCGGCCTGCAAACCCTGTACGACCGCTACTTCCTGCACGTGCGCGACGTCCGCATCGAAATGCCGCAGGCGTTCTACATGCGCGTGGCGATGGGCCTGGCCCTGAACGAAAGCGACCGCGAAGCGCGCGCCATCGAGTTCTACAACCTGCTGTCGTCGTTCGACTTCATGTCGTCGACGCCGACCCTGTTCAACGCCGGCACCCTGCGCTCGCAGCTGTCGTCGTGCTACCTGACCACCGTCTCGGACGACCTGGAAGGCATCTACGACGCCATCAAGGAAAACGCGCTGCTGGCCAAGTTCGCCGGCGGCCTGGGTAACGACTGGACCCCGGTGCGCGCCCTGGGCGCCCACATCAAGGGCACCAACGGCAAGTCGCAAGGCGTGGTGCCGTTCCTGAAAGTGGTCAACGACACCGCCGTCGCGGTCAACCAGGGCGGCAAGCGCAAGGGCGCGGTGTGCGCCTACCTGGAAACCTGGCACATCAACATCGAAGAGTTCCTGGACCTGCGCAAGAACACCGGCGACGACCGCCGCCGCACCCACGACATGAACACCGCCAACTGGATTCCGGACCTGTTCATGAAGCGCGTGATGGAAAAGGGCGACTGGACCTTGTTCTCGCCGTCCGACTGCCCGGACCTGCACGACCTGGTCGGCAAGGCCTTCGAAAAAGCCTACCTGGGCTACGAAGCCAAGGCCGCCGCCGGCGAAATCCGCGTGTTCAAGAAGATCGCCGCGCTGGACCTGTGGCGCAAGATGCTGTCGATGCTGTTTGAAACCGGCCACCCATGGATCACGTTCAAGGACCCATGCAACATCCGTTCGCCGCAGTCGCACGTGGGCATGGTCCACAGCTCGAACCTGTGCACCGAGATCACCTTGAACACCGGCCCGGACGAAATCGCCGTCTGCAACCTCGGCTCGGTCAACATGCCGGCCCATATGAAAGAGGGCAAGCTCGATCACGTCAAGCTGCAAAAGACCATCCGCACCGCGATGCGCATGCTCGACAACGTCATCGACATCAACTACTACGCCGTCGACAAGGCCCGCAACGCCAACATGCGCCACCGTCCGGTGGGCCTGGGTGTGATGGGCTTCCAGGACTGCCTGCACATGATGCGCGTGCCGTTCTCGTCGGACGCCTGCGTCGCCTTCGCCGACACCTCGATGGAAGCGGTGTGCTACTACGCCTACCTGGCATCGACCGAGCTGGCGGAAGAGCGCGGCCATTATCAATCGTACAAAGGTTCGCTGTGGGACCGTGGCATCCTGCCACAGGATTCCGTCAAGCTGCTGGCCGAAGAGCGCGGCGGCTACCTGGAGCAGGACCTGTCGTCGGCGATGGACTGGACCCCGGTGCGCGATCGCATCAAGAAGTTCGGCATGCGTAACTCGAACTGCGTGGCGATCGCCCCGACCGCGACCATCTCGAACATCATCGGCGTGTCGGCCTGTATCGAGCCGACCTTCCAGAACCTGTACGTGAAGTCCAACCTGTCGGGCGAGTTCACCGAGATCAACTCCTACCTGGTGCGCGACCTGAAGGCGCGCGACCTGTGGGACGAGGTCATGATCGCCGACTTGAAGTACTTCGACGGCTCGCTGGCCAAGATCGACCGCATCCCGAACGACCTGCGTGACATTTATGCAACCGCGTTCGAAGTGTCGCCGACCTGGCTGGTGGAAGCGGCGTCGCGTCGCCAGAAGTGGATCGACCAGGCCCAATCGCTGAACATCTACATGGCCGGCGCCTCGGGCAAGAAGCTCGACGAGACCTACAAGCTGGCCTGGCTGCGCGGCCTGAAGACCACCTACTACCTGCGCACCATCGCCGCCTCGCACATGGAGAAATCCACCACCCGTACCGGCGCCCTGAACGCGGTATCGTCGGCAGTACCAGTCGCCCCGGCAGCCGTAACCGCCGAGGCAGACGGCGCCGCCTGCTACCTGCGTCCTGGTGACGACGGTTTCGAGGAATGCGAAGCCTGCCAGTAAT
>DATMSN010000326.1:0-6263 GCA_035565375.1 Duganella sp.
CAGGCGTGCGGCGCCAACTGGTTCCCGATCGTGGTGCCGTGCCACCGCGTCACGTCCGCCGCCGGCCTGGGCGGCTTCGCCAACAGCGACGATCCCAACGGCTATCTGCTGGGCATCAAGCGCTGGCTGCTGGCCCACGAAGGTTCGAGCGAATACGCATGGCAACAGACAACACTGCTCTGATCGACGAATTTTGCGACAGCCTGTGGCTGGAGGACGGCCTGTCGAAAAACACGCTCGAAGCCTACCGGCGCGACATGCGCCTGTTCGCCCGCTGGCTCGAGTCGCAGCGGCCGGACGTGGCCGGCCTGGCGGCCGTGGCGACGCACGATATCCAGGGCTACATCGCCGCGCGCCACGAGGACAGCGGCAAGGCGACGTCTTCCAACCGGCGGCTGTCGGTGATCAAGCGCTTTTACCAGCTGCTGCTGCGCCAGCGCCGCATCACGGACGATCCCAGCCTCAAACTGGTATCGGCCAGGCAGCCGCACCGCTTCGTCCACACCTTGAGCGAAATTCAAGTTGAGGCCCTGCTGGCGGCGCCCGACGTCAACACGCCGCTGGGCCTGCGCGAGCGCACCATGCTGGAGCTGATGTACGCCAGCGGCCTGCGCGTGTCGGAGCTGGTGGACCTCAAAATGCTGGAGCTGAGCCTGAACGACGGCGTGCTGCGCGTCACCGGCAAGGGCGCCAAGACGCGCCTGGTGCCGTTCGGCCAGCAGGCCAGGGTTTGGATCGAGCGCTACGTCAAGGACGCGCGTGGCGTGATCCTGAACGGCCAGGTCGACGACGCGCTGTTCGTGACCGCGCGCGGCGGGCCGATGACGCGCCAGATGTTTTGGGTGGTGATCAAGAAACATGCGCTCAAGGCCGGCATCACGGCGCCGCTGTCACCGCACACCTTGCGCCACGCGTTCGCCACGCACCTGCTCAACCACGGCGCCGACCTGCGCGTGGTGCAGTTATTGCTTGGCCATTCGGACATCTCCACCACGCAAATCTACACTCATGTCGCAAGGGAACGTTTGAAGCATCTGCATGCGCAACATCATCCCCGAGGCTGAAAAACTTGCGTCGGCCGTAACTGCGTCATAATGTGAGCAGGTAATCCACCGGATAGAGAAGAGGTAGCAAATGGCGAAGACAAACTTCCAGTACGAAAAACGTCAGCGCGAGCTGGAAAAGAAGAAAAAAGCGGATGAAAAAGCCCGGCGCAAGGCCGAGCTCAAGGCCAACCCGGGCCTGGCCCAGGAGGGTGAAGTCGTCGAGGACGACGACGAGGGCGGCGAGCCCAGTGCCGAGCCCGCCAAGGAATAATGCTGAGCCACGGTTCCACGTAGGGCGGATTAGCGTAGCGTAATCGGCCATGCATGAGCCGTCGGCGGCGCGTGGCCGATTACGCGCTGCGCGCTCTTAAGGCCTACCGGCCAGGTAGGCCGCCCCTTCGATGGGCCCCTGGGGCGGTTAGCGGGCCTCGCCCGCTAATCCGCCCTACGCACCACGTGCAGGTGCTCGACGTGTTCCTCCTCCTGCTGCCGGCGCTTGAAATACCGCACGCAGCGCTTGCCGAGGTTGTCCAGATACGTGTACGCCACCGGCACCACCACCAGCGTCAGAATGGTCGACGTGATCACCCCGCCGATCACCGCGCGGCCCATCGGCGCCTGCGTCTCGCCGCCGTCGCCCAAGCCTATCGCCATCGGCAACATGCCGAACACCATCGCCAACGTCGTCATCAGGATCGGACGCAGCCGCACCTGGCCGGCGCTCATGATGGCGTCGAACTGCGCCGCGCCTTCGCGCTGCGCCTGGTTGGTGAAGTCCACCAGCAAGATCGCGTTCTTGGTCACCAGCCCCATCAGCATGATGAAACCGATCACCGAGAAGATGTTCAGGGTGCTGCCCGTCGCCAGCAGCGCCACCAGCACGCCGATCAGCGACAGCGGCAGCGACATCATGATCGCCACCGGCTGCAGGAAGCTGCCGAACTGCGACGCCAGCACCAGGTAGATGAAGATCACCGCGATGCCCAGCGCGATCATGGCCGAGGTCATGCTTTCCTCCATCTCCTGGGCGTTGCCGCCGACGTCGAAGCGCACGCCGTCGGGCAGCTCGATCTCCTTCATGGCCTTGCGCACGTCGCCGTCGACGTCGCCGCCGGGACGGCCCTCGGTGTTGGCGTAGATCGCCACCCGCCGCTGCAGCGCCTGGCGCTTGAGCACCTGCGGGCTGAACGACGGCACGAAGTCGACCACCTGGCGCAGCGGCACCATCACCGGCCGTCCGTCCGGGCCCAGCTTGCTCGACGCCAGCGACAGGTCGGCCAGGTCGGCCACCTTTTGCCGGCCCGACTTGGGCAGCTGCACGTTGACGTCGTAGTTCTGGCCGTCGGAGGCGAGGAAGTGGCTGGTCGTGTCGCCGGCCACGAACGGCCGCAGCGCGGTGCCGATCTGCTGCACCGTCAGGCCCAGGTCGCTGGCCAGCTCGTTGTTGATCTTGACCGTGGTCGACGGGTTGGCGCCCTCCTGGCTGTATTCCAGGTCGACCAGCCCCTTGATCGGACGCATCTTGTCCATCAGGCGGTGCGCCACCGTGTCGAGCTTGCCTTCGTCGGTGCCGAGGATGGCGATGAAGATCGGCTTCCAGCCGACCGACAGCGTGATGCCGGCGATCTTGCCCAGGCGCTCGCGGATCTTGCCTTCCATGACCTTTTGCGACGGCCGCTTGTGGGTCTTGCGGTCGACCAGCTTCATGTCGATGCGGGCGGTGTTGCGGCCGTCCTCGGTGCCGACCACGGCGATGACGCTGGCGATCTCGGGGAACTCCTTGAGCGCCGCCTCGACCTGCCGCACCTTGTTGTCGTTGTATTCCAGGCTGGAGCCGACCGGCGTCTTCATCTGCAGGTTGACCCAGCCGTTGTCCTGCTCCGGCATCATCTCGCCGCCGATCATCGGCACCAGCATCAGGCTGCCGGCGAACAGCGCGAAGGCGAACGCCAGGGTCAGCTTGCGCCAGCGCAGCGCCAGGCCCAGGATCCTGCCGTAGACCACGTGCAGCCGGTCGACGCCGCCCTCCAGCCAGTGCATCAGGCGGCCCAGCCACGGCACGTACTTGAAGCGGTCCTTGACCGGATCGGGCCACACCGACGACAGCATCGGGTCGAGCGTGAAGCTGACGAACAGCGACACCATCACCGCCACCGCCACCGTGATGCCGAACTGCAGGAAGAAGCGGCCGATGATGCCCTGCATGAACGCCACCGGGATGAACACGGCGACGATGGCGAAGGTGGTGGCCATGACGGCCAGGCCGATCTCGTTGGTGCCGTCCTCGGCCGCCTTGCGGTGGTTCTTGCCCATGCCCAGGTGGCGCACGATGTTCTCGCGCACCACGATGGCGTCGTCGATCAGCAGGCCGATGCACAGGGACAGCGCCATCAAGGTCAGGAAGTTCAAGGTGAAGCCGAACACCTTCATCGCGATGAAGCTGGCCATGACCGAGATCGGCAACGTCAAGCCGGTGATGATGGTCGAGCGCCACGAGTGCAGGAAGAAGAACACGATGACCATGGTCAGCACGGCGCCCTCGATGATGGTGCGCTTGACGTTGTCGAGCTGGCTTTGCACCTTGACCGATTCGTCGTTGAGCAAGGTCAAGGTGATGTCGGACGGCAGCGATTTCTGCAGCTCGGCCACCACCTTCTGGATGCGCGTGCCCACCTCGACCACGTTGGCGTCCTGCACCTTGGTGATGTCGATGGTGACGGCGCGCTGGCCGCTCAGGCGCGAGATCGACATCTCCTCCTGGGCGCCGTCGATCACGGTGGCCACCTGTTCCAGGTAGACCGGGCCGTTGGCGCGGCGCGCGACGATGATCTTGTTGAAGTCGCGCGCCTCCTTCATCTTGTTTTCCACGCGCACCAGCTGCTCGTTGCCGGCGAAGCTGATCGAACCGGCCGGCAGGTTGGTGTTGGTGGCGGCGATCGCGGCGATGACCTCGTCGACGCCGATGGCCTGCGCGGTCAGGTCGCCGGGGCGCAGGCTGATCAGGATCTGCCGCGCGGCCATGCCGTTCAGGCGCACCTGGCCGACGCCGGCCACGCCCTGGAAGCGCTTGCCGATGACCTGGTCGGCCATGGTCGACAGTTCGCGCAAGGTGTGGCCGGTGGCGGTCAGGCCGATCTGGGCGATCGGGCGGCTGTTCTCGCCCTCGAAGCGGACGATGAACGGGTCCTTGGCCTCGCGCGGGAAGCGCGGGCGCACCTGCGCGATCTTGTCGCGCAAGTCCTGCATCGCCTTGTCCATATTGGTCGACAGCTCGAAGTCGACGTAGACGCCGGCGCGGCCCTCCCACGAGTTGGCGCGCAGCGTCTTGATGCCGCTGACGGTGTTGACCACCTCCTCGATCGGCCGCGTGATGTCGTTCTCGACCGCCTCCGGCGACGCGCCCGGGTAGTTGACTTCGATCATGGCGCCGGGGATGTCGACGTTGGGCATGGCCTCCATGCCCAGTTCGCGGTACGAGAACATGCCCAGCACCACGAGCGCCACCATCACCATGGTGGCGAACACCGGGTTCTGGATACTGGTTTTAGTGATCCACATGGTCAGCCTTTCCGCGCCAGCATGGCCGATTTCGCCAGGGTCGCGCCGCCGGCCGGAATGTCGCCGGACTTCGCGCCGGCCGGCAGCTTGACTTGCGCGCCCGGCTTGACGGCGTTCAGTTTCGAGACGATGACGTTGGCGCCCTTGTCGAGGCCGTCGGTGACCTCGGCGTAGCCCTCGTCGTCGTTGCGCAATCCCAGGGTGACCGGCTGCGCCACCACCTTGCCGTTCTCGATCTTGTAGACCACCTGCTTGCCCTGCTCGTCGCGCAGCGCCGTCATCGGCACGATGGGCGCGACGGCCGAGCGCTCGGTGATGATGTTGCCCTTGGCGAACATGCCGGCGCGCAGCGCGCCGTCGTCGTTGCGCACCGCGATGTAGACCAGCATCGCGCGCGAACCGGCCTCGGTGGCCGGATTGATGCGCGCCACCTTGCCTTCGAACTCGCGCTTCTGGAAGCCGTCGACCTTGAAGCGGACGTCCTGCCCGACCTTCACGCGCGGGATCTCCGAGGCCGGCACCTGCGCCTCCAGGGTCAGCTCCGACAGGTTGACGATGCTGTAGACCGGCATGTCCGGCGCCAGCTTCTCGCCGGCCTGCACGTGGCGCTTGCTGACGATGCCGCTGATGGGCGCCTTGATGACGCCGTCGTTGAGCGCGATACGGGCGATCTCGACCATCGCGGCGGCCGACTTGACGTTGGCGCGCGCCAGCGCCACCGTGTTCTGCGTCGAATCGAAGGCGTTTTGCGAAATGTATTTTTGCGCCAACAGCGCCTGGCTGTTGGCCTCGTTCTTGGCCGCCATCGACAGCTTGGCCTGGGCTTCGTCGAGCATCGCCTGCTGCTGTTGCAGGCGCGCGCGCAGGTCGGCCTGGTCGACGCGCGCCAGCACCTGGCCGGCGCTGACGGCCATGCCTTCCTGCACCGTGGTGGCCTCCACCACGCCCGAGATCTTGGACTTGATGGTGGCCGAACTCAGGGGCGCCAGCGAGCCCGACAGGGGCAAGCTGACCGCCAATGATCTGGCATCGATGGCCGCGATGTCGCCGCTGGCCAGTTCGAACACTTCCTGTTTCTTTTCCTGCTTGCCCTGCGCCTGGGCAGGCGGCGCGGACGGGTCGCCGCGCAGGACGGTCCAGCCGCCGGCGGCCAGGCCCAGCACGATCAGGACGGCCACCGGCTTGCGCCAGCTTTTGCCGCGGACGGTGGGCGTGGAGGAGGGGGGCAAGGTTTCAATTTTCATATCGTTCTTTTGCGAATGTTTGTCGGCGCTGGAGGGCAGCGCATGTTGGCACTTTATGAATTTGCAAGGGCGGGCGCCATCGAAATGCGACGGGTGGCGCAAAAACGTGGCTGAAATGCGCAAAACCGGGATCCAACGCGTTTGAGACAGGTCAAGGGCGGTTTTGACACAAGCGCAAGAATGGCGAAGGCCCGCGAAGGCGCCAAGAGAGGGCCATGTGTCTGTCGATTTCCACCTGATGTACGAAAAGACCAGCGACGCCGTCGCGCTGATACGGGACGGGCGCATCGTCGGCGTCAACCCGGCCGCGCGGGCGATGTTCGAGTGCGACGATCCGGCCGACATGCTGGGCCGGGAGCTGGCGGATTTCTCGCCGCCGCATCAGGCCGAGGGCGTGCCGTCGGCGCCGCTGCTG
>DATMSN010000327.1:0-1582 GCA_035565375.1 Duganella sp.
GGTCCAGCGCGGACTGGCGGGCGGCCGGCAGGCGGTCGTAGAAGCCCTTGGCCAGCGGGCACGATTCGCCGTGGCAAGCCTTGTCCGGGTTGACGCAGGCGGTGGACTTGGCCGCCAGCTCCAGCGTGCGCAAGGGCAGCAGCGGCGCGCCCTCGCGGATGATGTCGACCGCGTCCAGCGCCATCTGCCGGCCGGAGGTTTTGGCGGCCAGGAAAAACACCTTGTCGACGCCATGTTCGGCGCTGGCCTTCAACATCGGGAACAGGCTGCCGACGGTCTTGCCGATGCCGGTCGGCGCCTGCGCCAGCAGGCACACGCCGCGGTTGCTGGCCTTGTACATCGCCTCGGCCAGTTGCCGCTGGCCGGGGCGGAAATCCGCGTGCGGAAAACGCATCGCCTTGAGCTGCGCGTCGCGCGCCTCGCGGTGCGCCATCTCCTTTCGCGCCCATTGCAGGAAGCGGCCGCACTGCTGTTCGAAATAGGCGCGCAGGGCGGGCGCCGTATGCTCCTCGTGCAGCACGGTTTCCTTCTGGCTGCCGATGTCGAAGTAGACCAGCGCCAGATGCACCTTGTCGAGGCCCTGGTGCTCGCACAGCAGATGGCCATAGATTTTGACCTGCGCCCAATGCAGCTGGCGCTGGTTGTCGGGCATCTTCTTCAAGTCGCCGCGATAGGTCTTGATTTCCTCCAGCCGGTTGGCGCGCCGGTCGTAACCGTCGGCGCGGCCGCGCACGTGCAACGGGCCGAAGTCGCCGGACAAGGGAATCTCGGTCTCGTAGTCCTCGTCGCGGCGCGACGTCACCAGCGCGTGGCCGGCGATGCCTTCCTGCGCGGTGGGCGAAGGCGTGAAGCGCAGGTCCAGATCGCCGGTCTTGGCGGTGAACTCGCACAACGCGCGCACGGCGACGGTGTAAGTGGCCGCGCTCATGCCGCCCATTGCAGATAGCACACCGAGATCGGCATCTGGTGCGCGGCGCAGTATTCTATCCAGCGCAGCTGGTTGTCCTGCAGGCGGTCGCCGGGGCCCTTGACTTCGATCATGTTGTAGCGCCGCTCGGCGGGCCAGAACTGGATCAGGTCGGGAAAGCCGCTGCGGTTGGCTTTGATGTCGAGCAGGATGCGCTCGAACGCGCGCCTCAGGTGCAGCGCCGGGATGCAGTCGAGCGCGAGCCCGATCAGGTCCTCGTCGAGCGCCTCCCAGTACAGGAAGGGCGACTGGATGCCGTGCTTGGCCGCGTAGTTGGCCAGGATGGTGGCGCGGTATTGATCGCCGTCGAGCTGCGCCAGGCAGTCGGCGAACTGCTGCGCGCGGCGGCGCTGGAAATCGGCGCTGTGCAGGTCGGCCGGGCCGCGATGGTAGGGATGGAAGAACGCGCCCGGTATCGGGCAGAACACGGCGTCCCAGCACAGCAGGCCGAACAGCGAATTGATCAGCGAATTCTCGACGTAATAGACCGGCGCGTCGTCGCGCGTCAGATGGTCGCGCACGACGAACTCCACGTAGCTCGGCTCCTGCGGCGGCGGCAGGCTCAGGTCGATGCGCAGCGCCTGCGCCAGCGGCGTGCGCGGCGGCTTGGCGTGG
>DATMSN010000328.1:0-2387 GCA_035565375.1 Duganella sp.
AGGCGCCGGCGCCCGCGCCCGTCGCCGCCGATATCGACCCCGCCGCCATGACGGCCGCGCGCGAGCTGTTCGACGCGATGAATTACCGCCCGATGATGAAGGATATGATGGTGCAGATGGTCCGCGGCATGGAGGGCTCGATGCGCCCGATGCTGGAACAGACCATCAACGCCAACAACCGGCTCGGTGCCGCCGAGAAGAAAAAGGCGCTGGCGCGGATCGAGCAAAAGCTCCCGGAGATGAACAAGCTCTTGGCGGAGTTTGTCTCCGATCCGACGCTGGTGGACGAGATGCTGGCGCAGGCGGTGCCGCTGTACGCGCGCAACTACAGCGTGGACGAGCTCCATCAGATCGCCGCCTTCTACCGTACCCCGGTCGGCGCGAAGCTGCTGGCGACGATGCCGAAGCTGTCCGCCGAGATGATGCAGGGCAGCCAGGCCCTGATGGGCAAGCGCATGGGCCCGATGCTGCAAAAAGTGACGACTTTATTGGAAAACTAGTTTTAACGGAATAAAAGGATCCACAGTGACTCACATCTATAACTTCTCCGCCGGCCCGGCCGTGCTGCCGAAGGAAGTGCTGGCGCAAGCGGCCGCCGAAATGCTGGACTGGCATGGCAGCGGCATGTCCGTCATGGAGATGAGCCACCGCGGACCGGAGTTTATCTCGATTTACAAGGCGGCCGAGCGCGACCTGCGCGAGCTGCTGGCGGTACCGGACAATTACAAGATCTTGTTCATGCAGGGCGGGGGCTTGTCCCAGAACGCCATCATTCCGTTGAATCTGGTCGGCCACAAGCCGCAACCGGCAACCATCGATTTCATTCACACCGGTTCGTGGTCGGGCAAATCCATCAAGGAAGCGGCCAAGTACGCCAACGTCAATATCGCCGCGTCGTCGACCACCGGCGTGCCGCCGCAGTCGGAGTGGAAGCTCACCCCCGGCGCGGCCTACGTCCACATGTGCACCAACGAGACCATCGACGGCATCGAGTTCGATTTCGACACCGGCCTGCCGGCGGCGCGGCCGGACGTGCTGATGGTGGCCGACATGTCGTCGCACATCCTGTCGCGCCAGATCGACGTGTCCAGGTACGGCCTCATTTTCGCCGGCGCGCAAAAGAACATCGGCCCGGCCGGCGTGACCATCGTCATCGTGCGCGAGGACTTGCTCGGCAAGGCGCTGCCGGTGTGCCCGTCGGCGTTCGACTTCAAGCTGGTCGCCGACAACGACTCGATGTACAACACGCCGCCCACCTACGGCATCTACATCGCCGGCCTGGTGTTCCAGTGGCTCAAGAAGAACGGCGGCGTCGCCGCCATGGAAAAGGTCAATATCGCCAAGGCAAAGCTGCTTTACGCGGCGCTCGACGCCGACGATTTTTACCGGACCAAGGTGGCGAAAGAGAGCCGCTCGCGCATGAACATACCGTTTTATCTGAAGGACGAGGGCCGGAACGAGGCCTTCCTGGCCGGCGCCAAGGCGCGCGGCCTGCTGCAGCTGAAGGGCCACAAGTCCGTCGGCGGCATGCGCGCATCGATTTACAACGCGATGCCGATCGAGGGCGTACAGGCGCTCGTGGATTATTTGAATGAATTCGCCGGCCGGGAAACCAGCCACGCACCAAATTGATTCGCACGGCGGGTCGCGGACCCGCCAAGCCGCCAACGACTTAAGAACGCCATGACAGACAAACTCAAACCCCTGCGTGAACAAATCGACGCCATCGACGCGCAGATCCTCGACCTGCTGAACCGCCGCGCCAAGGTGGCGCAGGAAGTCGGCCACGTCAAAGCCGAGACCAACGCCCCGGTGTTCCGGCCCGAACGCGAAGCCCAGGTGCTGCGCGGCGTGGCCGACCGCAATCCCGGCCCGATGGGCAACACCGAGATGCAAACCATCTTCCGCGAGATCATGTCCGCCTGCCGTTCGCTGGAAAAGCGCGTCACCGTCGCCTTCCTCGGCCCGGCCGGCACCTACAGCGAGCAGGCGGTCTACCAGCAGTTCGGCACCGCCGTCGACGTGCTGGCCTGCTCGTCGATCGACGAGGTGTTCCGCGCCACCGAGGCCGGCACCGCCGAGTTCGGCGTGGTCCCGGTCGAGAATTCGACCGAGGGCGCGATCGGCCGCACGCTCGACCTGCTGCTGCATACCCCGCTGACGATCAGCGGCGAAGTGTCCATCGCCGTGCGTCACAGCCTGCTGACGGGCACCGGCAACATGGACGGCGTCACCGCCATCTGCGCCCACGCGCAGGCGCTGGCGCAGTGCCAGATCTGGTTGAACAATAACTACCCGGACATCGAACGGCGCGCCGTCTCGTCCAACGCCGAGGCGGCCCGCATGGCGCACGACGACCATACGCTCGCCGCCATCGCCGGCGAGCG
>DATMSN010000329.1:0-6255 GCA_035565375.1 Duganella sp.
CCGCGGTGTTGCTGACCCTGGCGCTGGCGCCGGGCGCCGCCCAGGCGGTCGACCTGCTGGCCAACGTGGTGCCGGGGGCCAAGACCGAACTGACGGTCAAGATGCAGATCCTGATCGTCATGACCTTGCTGGGCTTGCTCCCGGTGATGGTCATGATGATGACCAGCTTCACCCGCTTCGTGATCGTGCTGTCGCTGCTGCGCCAGGCGCTGGGCCTGCAGCAGGGTTTGCCCAACCGGGTCATCACCGGCGTCGCCCTGATCCTGACCCTGCTGGTGATGCGCCCGATCGGCGACCAGATCTGGACCGACGCCTTCGTGCCCTACGACCAGGACAAGATCGGCCTGGAGACGGCGCTGCAGATCGCCGAAAAGCCGGTCTCGCGCTTCATGCTGGCGCAAACCAGCAAGGCGGCGCTGCAGCAGATCGCCCACCTGGCCGGCGAGGACAAGATCACGGTGCCGTCCGAGCACGCGTTCACCGTCAAGCTGGCCGCGTTCGTGCTGTCGGAACTGAAGACCGCGTTCCAGATCGGCTGCATGCTGTTCATTCCGTTCCTGGTGATCGACCTGGTGGTGTCGTCGGTGCTGATGGCGATGGGGATGATGATGCTGTCGCCGCTGGTCATTTCGCTGCCGTTCAAGCTGCTGCTGTTCGTGCTGGTCGACGGCTGGACCCTGACCGTCAACACGCTCGTGACGAGCGTGCAGGCATATTGATTTGATAGGCGAGCCCGATGCTGACTCCTGAAGTTGCCGTCGACCTGGTGGTCGAATCGCTGCACATCGTCATGCTGCTGGTGATCCTGCTGGTGGTGCCCGGACTGATCATGGGCCTGCTGGTGGCGCTGGTGCAGGCGGCCACGCAGATCAACGAGCAGACGCTCAGTTTCCTGCCCAGGCTGCTGGTCACCCTGCTGGCCATCATTTTGATGGGCCGCTGGATGGCCGGCTACCTGATGGATTTCTGCGTCTCCATCTTCACCCGCGCCGCCACCCTGGTCGGCTAGCCCGCGCGACATGGAACCGGTCCTGGCCCAGCTGCTGCCGATGCTCACCGCGATCTGGTGGCCGTTCTGCCGCATCCTGGCGATGTTCATCGGCGCCCCGGTGCTGGGCGAGGCCGTCACGCCGGTGACGGTGCGCATCCTGATCGCGCTGGTGCTGGCGGTGCTGATGCTGCCGGCCACCGGCGCGGTCGGCGGCGTGGGTAACTATGGCATCGACCCGTTCTCGCTGCACGGCGTGGTGGCCACCATCGAGCAGGCGCTGATCGGCTTCGTGCTGGGGCTGGCGTTCCACTTCGCCATGTCGGTCGTCGGCGTGCTCGGCTTCATGGTGTCGTCGCAGATGGGCTTTTCGATGGCGGTCATGAACGACCCGATGAACGGCCAGTCGTCGGACGTGGTGTCGGCGCTGCTGTCGGTGCTGTCGATCATCGTGTTTTTCGCCATCGACGGCCACCTGGTGATCGCCAACATCATCGGCCAGAGCTTCCGCGCCTGGCCGCTGGGCCAGGGCTACGCGCCGCTGCTGCTCAACGCGGTGGCCTACAACGTCGCCTGGATCTTCTCGGCGGCGATGCTGCTGGCGATCCCGATCGTGTTTTCGACCCTGGTGGTGCAGCTCGGCTTCGGCTTTTTGAACCGCGTCGCGCCCAGCCTGAACCTGTTCGCGCTGGGCTTTTCGGTGATCACCATCTTCGGCCTGCTGATGCTGGCCGAGCTGGTGCGCTTCATCCCCGACCACTACGTGCGCCTGACCAACCAGGTGCTGGAGCTGATCCGCCAGCAGATGCAGGTGGCGGCCCATGGCTGACAACAGCACCGGCGATAAGACCGAAAAGGCTTCCCAGCAGAAGCTCAAGAAGTCGCGCGACGAAGGGCAGGTGGTGCGCTCGCGCGACCTGTCGACGGCGATCGGCATCCTGGTCAGCCTGAAATTGTTCGTCTACCTGTTGCCGACCTACATGCAGGAGTTCCACGAGATCTTCCACCAGAGCTTCGCGCCGTTCGACAGCGCCGGCGCGATCGACAACGCCATGTCGACCGTGTTCGGCAGCGCCATGTGGCTGTTCATCCAGATGGTGCTGCCGCTGTTCGTGGTGCCGCTGTTCATCGTGCTGGGGGCGATGGTGCCGGGCGGCTGGGTGGTCAGCACCAAGCATTGGGCGCCCAAGCTCAGCAGGCTGAGCCCGGCCGCCAACCTGGGCCGGCTGTTCAGCGCCAAGCACGGCTTCGAGCTGGCGGTGTCGATCGCCAAGGCCGGCGTGCTGATCGCGGTGCTGATCCACGTGGCCCGCTCCAGCGTGCGCGACTACATGCAGCTGCAGCACATGCCGATGGGGCAGGCGATGGCCAGCGGCTCGAACCTGATGCTCGACGGCCTGATGGCGCTGATCGCGGTGTTCGTCATCTTCGCGCTGATCGACGTGCCGGCGCAGGCGTTCTTCTTCGCCAAGCAGCAGCGCATGAGCAAGCAGGACCAGAAGGAGGAGCACAAGTCGACCGAGGGCCGGCCGGAAGTGAAAGGCCGGATCCGCCAGCTGCAGCGCGCGCTGGCGCGCAATAGCGCCCGCAAGACCGTGCCCAGCGCCGACGTCGTCATCGTCAACCCGGAGCATTACGCGGTCGCCCTCAAGTACGACCACGACCGCGCCGAGGCGCCGTACGTGGTGGCCAAGGGCGTCGACGAGATGGCGCTCTACATCCGCCAGATCGCCACCGAACACAAGATCGAAGTGATGGAGCTGGCGCCGCTGGCGCGCGCCATCTACAACACCAGCCAGGTCAACCAGCAGATCCCGGTGCAGCTGTACCAGGCGGTCTCGCAGGTGCTGAACTATGTGCTGCAGCTGAAAGCATTCCGGGTCGGCCGCCGCGCCGCCGAGCCGGCGTTCCCGAGTGAAGTCGTCGTACCAACATCCATGAGCGAGGTCAAGCAGTCATGAATTTTTTCCAGCGGTTGATCGCCGAAGCGCGTCGCCACAAGTTCGCCACCCCGGTCTTCCTGCTGGTGATCCTGGCGATGATCATCCTGCCGTTGCCGCCCATCCTGCTGGACGTGATGTTCACGTTCAACATCGTGCTGGCCCTGATCGTCATCATGGTGGCGGTGTCGGCCAAGCGGCCGCTGGACTTCTCGGTGTTCCCGACGGTGATCCTGGCCACCACCATGCTGCGGCTGACGCTGAACGTGGCGTCGACCCGGGTGGTGCTGCTGCACGGCCACGAGGGCACGGCGGCGGCCGGTAAGGTGATCGAGGCCTTCGGCGAGGTCGTCATCGGCGGCAACTACGTGGTCGGTATCGTCGTGTTCGTGATCCTGATGATCATCAACTTCATGGTCGTGACCAAGGGCGCCGAGCGCATCTCCGAGGTGTCGGCGCGCTTCACCCTGGACGCCTTGCCGGGCAAGCAGATGGCGATCGACGCCGACCTCAATGCCGGCCTGATCAACCAGGAGAAGGCCCAGGCGCGGCGCAAGGACGTCGCCGCCGAGGCCGACTTCTACGGCGCCATGGACGGCGCCTCCAAGTTCGTGCGCGGCGACGCCGTCGCCAGTATCCTGATTCTGATCATTAACATGGTCGGCGGCGTGGCGATCGGCGCCATCATGCAGGACATGTCGTTCGGCGACGCCTTCAAGCAATACGCGCTGCTGACCATCGGCGACGGCCTGGTGGCGCAGATCCCGGCGCTGCTGCTGTCGGCCGCCTCGGCCATCCTGGTGACCCGCATCTCCGACTCGGGCGACTTCGAGCGCCAGGTCGGCGACCAGGTGCTGACGTCGCCGCAGGTGATGTTCAGCGCCTCCGGCATGATGCTGATCCTGGCCGCCGTGCCGGGCATGCCATGGCAGATGTTCACGCCGTTCGCGCTGGTGCTGGCCTATGTCGGCTGGAAGCTGGGGCAGCAGGTCAAGCCGCCCGACACGTCCAACCTGGACGCCATCGAGGCGGCGCTGCGCGACGACCGCGCGCCCGAGCTCGACTGGCACAGCCTGCCGGCGGTGCAGCAACTGCAGGTCGCGCTCGGCTACAAGCTGGTCGGCCTGATCGACAAGGCGCACGGCGAGCCGCTGACCAAGCGGGTGCGCGGCGTGCGCCAGAGCCTGTCGGAGGCGATGGGCCTGCTGCTGCCGCCGATCGTCGTGCGCGACGACCTGGGGCTGAAACCGTCGCAGTATTCGGTGATGCTATCGGGCAGCGTGGTGGCCCAGGCCGAGGTGTTCGCCGACCGCCTGATGGCGATCCCGTCGCCCAATATTTACGGCCAGATCGACGGCATCCCCGGCATCGAACCGGCCTACGGCATGCCGGTGACGTGGATCGAAACGAGCGAGAAGGCCAACGCGCTGGGGCTGGGCTACCAGGTGGTGGAGGCGCCGAGCGCGATCGCCACCCACCTGTCCAAGCTGATCCGCGAATACTTGCCGGAGCTGTTCCGCCACGAGGACGTGCCGGCGCTGATGGACCGCTTGACGGCGTTGTCGCCCAAGTTGTCGGCGTCGCTGGACAAGGCGCTGACGCACACGCAGATGCTGCGGGTGTTCCGGGTGTTGCTGGCCGAGAACGTCTCGCTGAAGGACATCGTGCCGATCGCCACCACGCTGGTCGACAGTTCGGAGACGACCAAGGACCCGATCCTGCTGGCGGCCGAGGTGCGTTGCGCGCTGCGGCGCCAGATCGTCACGGGCCTGTTCGGGCAGAAGACCGAGATGCTCGCTTTCAACCTGGGGGGCGACCTGGAGAACATGTTGCTGGGATCGTTGAACCAGGCGCGCCAGAGCGGCAAGGTGGTGCTGGACAATTACCCGATCGACCCGCACCTGCTGGCGCAGCTGCAGGTCAACATGCCGGTCGCGCGCGAGCAGATGAAGCAGCAGGCCACGCCGCCGCTGTTGCTGGTGCTGCCGCAGATCCGGCCGCTGCTGGCGCGTTACGCGCGGCTGTTCGCGCCCGGGCTGCACGTGCTGTCGTACAACGAAATCCCCGAAAACCGCGAGGTCAGCATCATCGGTACCGTCGGTTGATCCGGGGGCGGTTCATGACCGCTAGGCCTTGAGAGGCGGAACGCGGTAATCCGCCATGCATGCTCCGCCGACCAAGCTGGACGGATCACGCGCCGTGGCAGGCGTCCGTGCGGTAGAAGTAGAAATTGCCCAGCGCGATGAAGGGCGTGTTCGCGCCGACCTTGTAGGTCAACTCGCGGCGCTGTTCGTTGTACGCGGTCAGCGCGCCGATCTTGCTGCGCAGCTGCACCTTGGCGATGTCGGCCGGGAACGGCGCGGTGCCGCCCAACGTCAGCGTCAGCATGCCGGTCTGCCCGTCCTGCCGCCAGGTGCCGGGCTGGTAAAACTGGAAGCCCCCCTTGAACGCGACCGTGCCGTCCGATCGCATCAGCATGCAGATCGCCGGATAGTCGGCCGCCGGGCTTTCCCAGGCGTGCACCACCTTGGGCGCCGGTGTTTGCGCGGCGCAGCCGGCGAGCGCGGCCAGGATCAGTGCGGGATAAACGTGAGTTTTCATGTTCCTCATTTGACTAAGAGCGTCCAGGCCAGACCGGCCAGTCCGCAGGCTACCACGACTGGAATGACGCCGCGCTTGAAACGGAACAGCGCCACCCCGGCAGCCAGCCCGATCAGCGCGGCCGGCCATTCGAAGGCGCCGCCCCGGCCGTCCGGCCACAGCGTGTGCCAGGCGAAGAACAGCGCCAGGTTGACGATGACGCCGACCACGGCGGCGGTGATGCCGGTCAGCGGCGCGGTGAACTTGAGGTTGCCGTGGGTCGATTCGATGAACGGCCCGCCGAGCAGGATGAACAGGAACGACGGCAGGAACGTGAAGAAGGTGACCACCGCCGCCGCCACCGCGCCCGCCCAGGGCAGCGCGCCGGCGCCGAAGATGGCCGTGTTCCAGCCGCCGGCGAAACCGACGTACGACACCACCATGATCAGCGGCCCGGGCGTGGTTTCGCCCAGCGCCAGGCCGTCGATCATCTGCGCCGCGCTGAGCCATTGATAATGTTCGACCGCGCCCTGGAACACGTACGGCAGCACCGCGTAGGCGCCGCCAAAGGTCAGCAGCGCGGCCTTGGTGAAGAACCACGCCATGCGGGTGAGCACGGCGTCGGTGCCGAACAGGGCGATCAACGCCTCCATGCCGCCCAGCCACAGGCCCAGGTGGACCAGCAGCACGTTGCGGAAGCGCCGCCAGCCGAAGCGCGCGTGCGCCGGCGTCGGCGTGTCGTCGTCG
>DATMSN010000330.1:0-1838 GCA_035565375.1 Duganella sp.
CGTCGCCGGGCGCCAGCACGCCGGCGGCGGCCAGCCGGCGCGTTTGCTCGATCAACTGCCGGTAGATCGGATCGGACGAGCCGACGGCGATCGTAAATAGTGTGGCGGTATGGGCGGTCATCGATCGGTGTATGGCTTCATGTATTGGTGTATTAGTTGAATAATACATCAAACCGCAAAGCCGTGTGCCGAAATTTCGCCAACGCTAAATCGACGGCTTACTGCTTATCCTGGTTTTTGAAGGCGCCGCGCACATTGGTCGCGACCAGGCACAGTTGCAGCGCGATCAGCGCGTAGGCCCTATGTGCGTTAGCTCACGGCCGCCGCGATTTGCCTCAGCACCAGCGCGCCACACGCGGGACCCGCTGCATATAATGCAATGAAATAGCGACAGGCACGGGAGAAGACATGTTCGATATGGAATTACCTTGGTGGGAATTCGTCCTGCGCGCCAGTATCGTGTATGTCGCCTTGCTCATCATGATGCGGTTTTCCGGCAAGCGGACGGTCGGCCAGTTCACGCCGTTCGACCTGCTGGTCGTCATGCTGCTGAGCGAGGCGGTATCGTCGTCGCTGTCCGGCGGCGACGATTCGATACCGGGCGCGCTGATCCTGGCGTTGACGCTGATCGCGCTGAACGTCGCGATCGCGGTCGCCACCTCGCGCAGCGAAAAAATCGCCGCCCTGGTCGACGCCGAAGCGGTGCTGCTGGGGCGCGACGGCCAGGTGTTCCAGGACGCGATGCGCCGCAACCACGTGGCCAAGGGCGACGTCGACCAGGCGCTGCGCGAGGCCAACTGCCCGCAAGACAAAATGAAGTGCGTCTTCCTCGAAGCGAACGGCCAGATCACCGTCCTCCACGACGAATAACCAACAAGGAGCACCATGCGCATCGCCACCTTCAACGTCAACGGCATCGGCAGCCGCCTGCCCGCCCTGCTCCAGTGGCTGGCCGAAAAACAGCCGGACGCCGTCTGCCTGCAGGAACTCAAGGCGCCGCAGGAGAAATTCCCCGAGGCGGCGATCAACGAAGCCGGCTACCAGGCCGTCTGGCACGGCCAGAAAAGCTGGAACGGCGTCGCCATCCTGGCGCGCGGCGTAGCCCCGATCGAGGTCGGGCGCGGCCTGCCGGGCGATCCGGACGACGAGCAAAGCCGCTACATCGAAGCGGTGGTCAACGGGGTGTTGGTCGCCGGCCTGTATCTACCGAACGGCAATCCGGCGCCCGGCCCCAAATTCGACTACAAGCTGCAATGGTTCGAACGGCTGATCACGCACGCGGCGCGCCTGCTCGACAGCGGCACGCCGACGGTGCTGGCGGGCGACTTCAACGTCATGCCGACCGAGCTTGACGTCTACAAGCCGGAGCGCTGGGTCGACGACGCGCTGTTCCGGCCCGAGGTGCGCGAGGCGTTCCACCGGCTGCTCGCGCAGGGCTGGACCGACGCGCTGCGCACCATGCACCCGGGCGAGACGATCTACACGTTCTGGGACTACTTCCGCAACGCGTATGGACGCAACGCCGGCCTGCGCATCGACCACCTGCTGCTCAGTCCCGACCTGGCGCCGGCGTTGAAGGCGGCGGACGTGGACCGCGACGTGCGCGGGCGCGAAAAGCCGAGCGACCACGCGCCGGTCTGGATCGAGCTCGATATCGACGGGGGCAAGTGATGGAACAGGAACCAACACGCGAACAGAAATGGCCTGACCAGATCTGGCTGGTGCGGCACGGCCAAAGCGCCGGCAACGTCGCGCGCGACGCCGCCGAAGCGGCGTCGCACTTCCTGATCGACATCGCCGAGCGCGATGTCGACGTGGCGCTGTCGGAGCTGGGCCAG
>DATMSN010000331.1:0-1669 GCA_035565375.1 Duganella sp.
GGGCCGCGACGTCCAGCCGCAGCGGCAGGCATGCGCCGGCGCGGCAGCCGGTGGCGGCGATCTGGCCGTGGTCGTTGATGTCGTAGGCAAAATGGATGGTCCAGCCGGAGGCCGGATCGATCAGTGAATTGAGGTCCGTCATGCGGCCGTCGCTGTAGAGGAAAGCGTGGGAGCCGGTATCGCCAGCGATGTTGGAGTCGCCGACCACCTGGTTGCGGTTGTTGATGCTGTGGGCGAAGCTGTAGGTGCCGCCGAGCGTGCCCAGGTCCCGCATGACACCGTTGGCGTAGAGGAAGGCGTGGTCGGCGGCGTTGTTGGCGGTGGCGGCGTAGCCCACCGCGTAGCCGGCGTCGTTCAGGCCCGCGGCGGCACTGTAGTTGCCGCCGAAGGTGCCGAGGTCGCGCATGCCGGCGCCGTCGTACAGGAAGGCGTGCACCCAGCGGAATTCGTCGTTGACGCCGGCGTCGCCGACGACCTGGCCATGGCGGTTGATGTCGGCGGCGCCGCTGACGCTGCCACCGAGCGTGCCGAGGTCCTGCATTACCCCGGACGTGTACCGGAACGCGTGCCAATCGTTATTGCCATTGATGGCGCTGCCGACGATCTGGCCGGCGTTGTTGATGCCGGAGGCCATCGCCTCGTCGCCGCCCAAGGTGCCGAGGTCGGTCATGGCGCCGTTGGCATAGAGGTAGGCGCGGCGGCGATTGTCGGCCGTGGTCGACATGCCGACCACCTGCCCGCGGTCGTTGATGCCAACGCCGGTGCTCTCGCTTCCCCCCAGCGTGCCGAGCCGCGAGAACGCGCCGTTCGAGTAAAGAAACGCCTCCGGCACGCCAAAATCGTCGGTGACCGAGCCGGTGATCTGGCCGGCGGCGTTGATCGAATAACCGTCGGTGTTGGGGCCGCCGATCGTGACAACGTTGTAGCGGATGGCGGCCTGCGCCGCGCCGGCGGCCAACGATAGCGCCACCAGCAGTGGCAACCAGAAAATATTCCTCATACGCTTCATGGCACAGTCTCCGTCCGGTTGAGCAAGTTAGCTGTACCAGCCTAAATGGCTGGCGCCGGAACGGGTCTGCGAAAAATCAAACGGGCGGCGAAGCCCGCCGTTGCTGGTGCGCCGTGCCGTTCGTCATCTTTTCATGGTGGATATTTACAGCAGCGTGACGTCGTCGCCGAGCTCGTTGGGAGCGCCGTCGGCGGCGGGTAGATGGCGGTTCAGTTCACGCGACACGGCGGCGATGCCGGCCAGCGCGCCGGCCTGGTAGCGTCCCCCGCTGAACTCGTCCCGCATCGCCTGCGCGATGGCGGCCCAGGTGCCGTCGGCCGCGCGCAGATGGATGCCACGGTCGGCGACGATCTCGATGGCCTGGTCCGCCAGCAGCACGTAGATCAGCACGCCGCTGTTGTGCTCGGTATCCCAGACGCGCAACGCGGAGAAGAGTTCCAGCGCGCGCTCGCGCGCATCCGTGCCGCGCAGGACATGCAGCGGAGACAGCGCCGCCTCGATGGCGAAACGGATTTCGCCGTGGTGGGTGGTTTCGGAATCGGCGATGGCGCGCGTGATGGCGGCGATGCACGCCGGCGGGAAACAGCGTCTGACCCGGGCGCGGCCCGTGAGCAGGTGACGGGCCATGCGCGGCAGGTTCATCGCTACCACCGCCCGGAC
>DATMSN010000332.1:0-4132 GCA_035565375.1 Duganella sp.
GGTAAAACGATAGCGTTGTTCCGCTGCACACAGATGGTTTTGTTCCCCAAATAGCTGATAAATTACGCCGGTGCGCCTCGCCATTTTTGGGGAACAGAGATGATCAAATTCTTCAAGCTGGCCGCGGCCGGCTCTGTGCTGGGATGGATGCTGGCGTGCGCGCCGGCCTTCGCGCAAACGCCGTACACCGACGACAAGGTGTATCAGGGCCTCGGCGGCAAGGAAGGCATCCAAAAGATCGTCGACACGTTCATCCCGCTGCTGCTGGCCGATCCGCGCATCAAGGACAGCTTCGCCGACTTCGACATGGAGCAGCTCAACGCGCGCCTGCGGGAGCAGTTCTGCGAGTTCGCCGGCGGTCCGTGCAAGTACACCGGCAAATACCGCGACAAGACGATGGACGGCGTCGGCACGGTGCGCGACATGGCGACCGTGCACCAGGATTTGAAAGTCACCAACGCGATGTTCAACGCGTTGACGGAAGACCTGCAGATCGCCATGGAGCGCAACCATGTGCCCAACAGCGTGGCGAACAAGCTGATTGCCAAGCTGGCGCCGATGCAGCGCGTCATCGTGACCCAATAATCCGGCCGGGAGCATCCCAGTGAACAACCATCATCTGAAAAATATCCTCGCGGCGGTGGCGGCGGCTTCGGCGTGCGTCGGCGCCGGCGCGCAGGCCATGCCGGACATGGGCAAGTTCCTCGCCACCGGCGGCGTCAGCCAGGTCGAAGGCGCGGGCGGCGGCGGCATCGTGCCGTGGGCGCTGATCTCCGGCTACGGCACGCGCGACAGCTGGGGCGCGAACACGCACTACACCTATCTCAAAACCCAGGACTACAAGCTGACCAGTTACGGCGTGGCGGTGGGGATCGCGGACCGGGTGGAGATTTCGCTGGCCAACCAGGAATTCAAGGGCAGCCGGGCGCCGCTCGACCGGCTGGCGATCGAGCAGGATATCGTCGGCGTGAAGGTGAAGGTGGCCGGCGACGCCGTTTACGACCAGGACCGCTGGCTGCCGCAGATCGCCGTCGGCGCCATGTACAAGAAGAACAAGGGTGTGCGGGGACTTGGCGCGCTCGGTGTGACCAATGTGACGCAGCTCGGCGCCGGGGATGATCGCGGCTACGATTACTATGTCGCCGCCACCAAGATCCTGTTCGAGCAAAGTTTGCTGCTCAACGCCACCCTGCGGTCCACCAAGGCGAATCAAATGGGCTTGCTGGGCTTTGGCGGCGATCTGCGCGACAGCCGGCGCCTGATGCCGGAGATCTCGGCCGCGTATCTGGTCACGCGCAAGCTGGCGGTGGGCGCCGAGTACCGGCGCAAGCCGCACAACCTGAGCGTCGACGACGAGAAGGCGTATTGCGACGCGTTCGTGGCCTGGTTCCCGACCAAGAATTTCTCGATGACGGCGGCGTACGCGGAGCTGGGCGACATCACCATCTTCAATCCGAAGAAGCAGCGTGGCCTGTACCTGTCGGTGCAGGCGGGCTTCTGATCAGTAGGATTTGTACGGCAGGAACTTCCCGCTCAGGACCACCTGCACCCGGTCGCCCTTCGGATCGGCCGCGCGCTGGATATCCATCGAAAAATCGATCGCGCTCATGATGCCGTCGCCGAATTCCTCGTGGATCAATTCCTTGATGGTGGTGCCGTACACGCTGACGATCTCGTACCACCGGTAGATCAGCGGATCGGCCGGCACCGCCGACGGCAGCGAGCCTTTGTACGGCACGATCTGCAACCACGCCGCTTCCTCATCCGTCAAATCGAACAGCCGTTGCGCCGTGTCGGCCTGCTGGCGGTTGAACGTCATCTGGCCCAGCAGCGCGGCCGTGGTCCACTCCTTGCTCTGGCCGATCGCTTTGGCGATGTCGCCCCAGCGCATGTTGCGCGCGACTTTGGCGGACAGGATTTTTTGCGTGACTTGCTGGCGGTCCATGATGGCTCCTTGGGTTGGGATGCCCATGGAGCATGCAAGCGCTGTGCCAGCGGCGGTTCAGCTCTTCAGCGATGTCGCGAGCAGCTTGTGCAGCTCGTCGAAATCCGGCTTGCCCAGGTAACGCTTGAGGATTTTGCCGTCCTTGCCGATGACGAAGGTGGTCGGCGTCATGGCGACGTCGCCGTAGGCCTTGGCGGCCGCGCCGTCCGTGTCCAGCGCCACCTTGAAGGGCAGCTGGCGCGTTTCGGCGTAGTTGACGACGTAGTTCGGCGGATCGTAGCTCATCGCCACGGCGACGAATTCCATGCCCTGCGGCTTGAACTTGTTATAGGTGTCGACCATTTGGGGCATTTCGGCCACGCACGTGGTGCACGATGTCGCCCAGAAATTGACCATGACGACCTTGCCGCGCAGGCTGTCGGCGGAGATCTTTTCGCCCTTGATGGTAACAAAGCCGACATTCGGCGCGACCGGGCGCTTGGCCAGCGAGACGTAGCCGCCGAAACCGATCGCGGCGATCACCACGGCGGCCAGCACCGGCTTGATCCAGCCCGGCGACGAGGCTTTCGGGGAGGAAACGGGGGAGGTAAGCGTATCTTGCATGATGGATTCAGGCGCCGTGGGGGGTAAGGCCATTATAGACCGGTATCCCCGACGGCGCCCGCCGTGCCCGGTTTATTGCACCGAGTGGGTGGTGGCGCCACCGCTGTCGGAGTTGGCCGGGGCCGCCGCCGGGACCGGCGTCGACTGGTACTGCTTGTACTCGTCCTCGGAGATGTATTCGAACACCTTGACGACCTTGTTCACGCCGCTCACGCCACGGGCGATGTCGGCGCCGATCCGGCCTTCGCGCTGGGTCACGCGGCCCTGCAGGTAGACCGTGCCGCGCTCGGTGACGACCTGGTACGAGTTGGCCGAGATATCCTTGGCGTCGACCAGGCTGGCCTTGACCTTGGTGGTGATCAGCGTGTCGTTGGAGCGCGACGTGTAGCTCGACGGGCCGGCGATTTCCAGCTCGTTGGTGACCGACAGCACGCCCTCGACGCCGCGCACTTCGCGCTCGGCGGCCGCCTTCATCGCCTCGTCGCGCACTTCGCCGGTCAGCAGCACGCGGCGGTTGAAGCTGTTGACGTTGGTGTGGCCGGCGTCGCCGACGACGTTGCGCAGTTTGTTCGCGGCCTTGATCTGGATCGTGGTGTCCTCGGTCTGGGCGCCGAAGGTGCGGCGGTCCGACGCCGCCAGGGTGCCGCTGATGGCGCCGCCGGCGACCAGCGCGATGCAGCCCGTCAGCGATGTCATCATCGTCGCGCACAGCACGCTCATGGCCAGCGGGCGCTGGATCTTGTTCCAGATGGCACCTGGGTTAATCATTCACATCTCCTCCGAATAGCGCGACGTCGATGCCGTCGCAAATACAGTGTATGGATACCAGATGGACTTCCTGGATACGGGCGGTGCGGTCGGCCGGTACGCAGATGTGGACGTCGGCGTCGGTCAGCATCTTGCCGATGGCGCCGCCGCCCTTGCCGGTCATCGCCACCACGCGCATCTCGCGCTCGAGCGCCGCTTCGATGGCCGCCATCACGTTGGCCGAGTTGCCCGACGTCGAGAACGCCAGCAGGATGTCGCCGGCCTGGCCGAACGCCTGCACCTGCTTGGAGAAGATCTCGCGATAGCTGTAGTCGTTGGCAACGGCCGTCAGGATCGACGTGTCGGTGGTCAGCGCCATGGCCGGCAGCGGGAAGCGTTCGCGCTCGAAGCGTCCCACCAGCTCGGCGGCGAAGTGCTGGGCGTCGGCGGCCGAGCCGCCGTTGCCGCACACCAGGATCTTGTTGCCGTTCGACAGCGCCGAGAACATCAGGTCGATCGCCTGCGCCAGATGCGGCGCGAGGACGGTGGCGGATTGGATTTTGATTTCGGCACTTTCGTGGAAGTGCGCCAGGATGCGTTGATTATTCATAGTGTGCTGATTATAGTGCAGTCCCTCAACGAGCCGGACAAGCTCTGTTAAAAATGCTTACAACTCGATAATGTCTTGTATCCAAGATAACTTTTCATCGTCGATGGCGACCAGATCGAAGCGGCACGGCGGCGGGCTCGGGTAGCGCAGCAGGTAATACTGGGCCGCGTTGACCAGGCGCCGCCGCTTGGCCGGGGTGACGCTGGCGGCCGCGCCGCCGAAGCCGG
>DATMSN010000333.1:0-3091 GCA_035565375.1 Duganella sp.
GGCCCGCCAATGGCTCACCGAGATGCGACCTCGAGCGCTGAGACGACGCCAGCTCGATGACGCATCGATCGAACTGGCATCCATCCTGATGACCTATGAAATTTGAGGGGAAGGGTCAGGGTCAGGTCCACCATTTCTACACGAGCGGAACCGTAAAGGGGGATAAACCCGTATTACGGTCCAGGCCGTGTAGCATTGGTGGACTTGACCCCGGAGTTGCTTTTAGGCGGCGGGCAGTTTGGCGAATTGCTCGCGCATCTTGTCCAGGGTGGCCGAGAAGTTGGCCACGCGTTCCTTTTCCTGCGCCACCACCTCGGCCGGCGCGCGGGCGACGAAGCTTTCGTTCGACAGCTTGCCGTTGGCCTTGTTGATCTCGCCCTCGACGCGCGCGATCTCCTTCGACAGCCGCTCACGCTCGGCCTTGACGTCGATCTCCACCTTCAGCATCAACTTGGTCGTGCCGACGATAGCCACCGCCGCCGGCGATTCCGGCAGCGCGTCGACGATCTGCACTTCCGACAGCTTGCCCAGCGATTGGATGTACGGCGCGTAGCCCTCCATCGCCGCCTTGTCGGCCGCGTTGCCCGCCTCGACGATCAGCGGCACCCGTAGCGACGGCGCCAACTGCATTTCGCCGCGCAGGTTGCGGGTGGCGTCGGTCAGCGTCTTGAGCTGCTGCATCCACGCCTCGGCCGCTTCGTCGATGTTGGCGGGGTTGGCGATCGGGTACGGCTGCGTCATGATCGAGTCGCCAGCCTTGCCGGCCAGCGGCGCGACGGCCTGCCACAGCGCCTCGGTGACGAACGGGATCACCGGGTGCGCCAGGCGCAGCACCACTTCCAGCACGCGCAACAAGGTGTGGCGGGTGGCGCGCTGCCGGCCCTCGGTGCCGCTTTGCACCTGCACCTTGGCCACTTCCAGGTACCAGTCGCAGTACTCGTCCCAGACGAACTTGTAGATCGTCGAGGCGATGTTGTCGAAGCGGTAGTCGGCGAAGCCCTTGGCCACGTCCTGCTCGGCCTTTTGCAGCAGCGAAATGATCCACTTGTCGGCGTTCGACAAATCGGCGACGCTGGCGCTGCAATCCTTCTCCTCCGTGTTCATCAGCACGAAGCGGGTGGCGTTCCACAGCTTGTTACAGAAGTTGCGGTAGCCCTCGGCGCGGCCCAGGTCGAAGTTGATGTTGCGGCCCAGCGAGGCGTACGACGCCATCGTGAAGCGCACCGCGTCCGTGCCGTAGGCGGCGATGCCTTCCGGGAATTCCTTGCGCGTGGCCTTGGCGATCTTCTCGGCCGCCTTCGGGTTCATCAGCCCGGTGGTGCGCTTTTCCACCAGCGCGTCGATGCCGATGCCGTCGATCAGGTCGATCGGGTCGAGCGTGTTGCCCTTCGACTTGGACATCTTCTGGCCCTGCGAGTCGCGCACCAGGCCGTGCACGTACACGGTCTCGAACGGCACCTTGCCCGTGAAGTGCAGCGTGAACATCACCATCCGCGCCACCCAGAAGAAGATGATGTCGAAGCCGGTCACCAGCACCGACGACGGCAGGAACGCTTTCATGTCCGGCGTTTCCTCCGGCCAGCCCAGGGTCGAGAACGGCACCAGCGCGGACGAGAACCACGTGTCGAGCACGTCGTTGTCGCGGCGCAGCGGCCCGCTGCTGCCGGCGGCCTGCTGCTTGGCCAGCGCCTCGGCCTCGGTCTTGGCGACGAAGATGTTGCCGGCCTCGTCGTACCAGGCCGGGATCTGGTGGCCCCACCACAGCTGGCGCGAGATGCACCAGTCCTGGATGTTGTTGAGCCACTGGTTGTAGGTGGTGCTCCAGTTTTCCGGCACGAATTTGATGTCGCCGCTGGCGACCTTCTCCAGCGCGACCTCGGCGATCGACTTGCCCGGGAAGAAGGTGCCTTCCGGCGCCGGCTTGCTCATGGCGACGAACCACTGGTCGGTCAGCATCGGTTCGATGATGACGCCGGTGCGGTCGCCGCGCGGCACCATCAGCTTGTGCGGCTTGACCTGCTCCAGCAGGCCCTGCGCGTCGAGGTCGGCGACGATCTGCTTGCGCGCGACGAAACGGTCCATGCCGCGATAGGCTTGCGGCGCCTCGTCGTTGATCTTCGCCTCCAAGGTCATGATCGACAGCATCGGCAGCTTGTGGCGCTGGCCGACGGCGTAGTCGTTCAAATCGTGCGCCGGCGTGATCTTGACGCAGCCGGTGCCGAAGGCCTTGTCGACGTATTCGTCGGCGATGATCGGGATTTCGCGGCCGACCAGCGGCAGCACCAGCATCTTGCCGACCAGCGCCTGGTAGCGCTCGTCGGTGGGGTCGACCGCCACGGCGACGTCGCCGAGCATGGTCTCGGGACGGGTGGTGGCCACCGTCAGCGAACCGCTGCCGTCGGCCAGCGGGTACTTGATGTACCACATCGAGCCGTCTTCCTCTTCGGAGACGACTTCGAGGTCGGAGACGGCCGTGCCCAGCACCGGATCCCAGTTGACCAGGCGCTTGCCGCGGTAGATCAGGCCCTGCTCGTGCAGGCGCACGAAGACGTCGGTGACGATCTTCGAGCGCGGCTCGTCCATCGTGAAGTATTCGCGCCGCCAGTCCGGCGAGGCGCCCAGGCGGCGCATCTGGCCGGTGATGATGGAGCCGGATTTCTCCTTCCACTCCCAGACCTTCTCGACGAATTTTTCGCGGCCCAGGTCGTGGCGCGAGATCTTCTGCGCGTCGAGCTGGCGTTCGACGACGATCTGCGTGGCGATGCCGGCGTGGTCGGTGCCGGGAATCCAGGCGGTGTTATGGCCCAGCATGCGGTGGTAGCGGGTCAGGCCGTCCATGATGGTCTGGTTGAAGGCATGGCCCATGTGCAGGGTGCCGGTCACGTTCGGCGGCGGCAGCTGGATGCTGAAGGAAGGTTTGCCGGCGTCGAGGGTGGCGGTGTAGTAACCGCGCCGTTCCCACTCGGTGCGCCAGAATTGTTCAATGTCGGCAGGCTCGAAAGACTTGGCTAATTCCATGATTTGGCTGATGTAGTGTAGTAAACGCGTTGGCGAAAACAACCATTATAGATGACGCGGGACGCCGCCGCGC
>DATMSN010000334.1:0-3480 GCA_035565375.1 Duganella sp.
GGACTGCGGCCGAAGTAGCGCTTGAATTCGCGGCTGAATTGCGACGGGCTTTCGTAGCCCACCTTGGCCGACGCCGCCTGCGCCGTCATCTCGTTGCGCGCCATCAGCAACCGCGCCTGATGCAGCCGCGCCGACTTCAGGTATTGGATCGGCGAGCAATGTGTCACCGACTTGAAATGAACGTGGAAGGCGGGAATGCTCATGCTGGCCTCGGCCGCCAGCATGCCGACGTCCATGTCGGCCGCGTAGTCGGCGTGGATGCGGCGCAGCGCCTTGGCGATGCGGCCGAACTGGCCCTGGCTTGTCAGCGCCGCCCGCAGCGCCGCCCCTTGCTCGCCCATCAGCACGCGAAAGCAGATTTCACGCACGATCGCCGGACCGAGCACGCGCGCCTCCAACGGCGAGTTCAGCGCCTCCATCAGCCGCAGCACCGTCTCGCGCAGCCGCTCGTCCATGCGGGTGGTCATCATACCCTTGGGCATGGCCGGCACCTCGTTGGCGGTCTGGTCGATGGCGAACATCAGGTCGGCGAGGGTGGTGCGGTCGACGCGGATGACCAGGCCCATGAACGGTTCCTCGACCGACGCCTCGGTCGCGCTGATGAACGGCGTCGGGATGGCCACCACCAGATAGTGTTCGGCGTCGAACTGCAGCACGTCGTTGCCGAAGTGGGCGCGCTTGCGGCCTTGCAGCACGATGGCGATGCACGGGTCGGACATGGCCGGCGCCTTGGTCGCGCTTTGCGTGGCGCGGGTCAGGCGCACGTCCTCCAGTGCCGTCTCGGTGTAGCCATCGTGGGGCGCCAGGCGGGTGTGCAGCGCGATCATGCGTTCCAATTCGTGTCCTTCCAAAAAATACGGTGGTGAATAGGAATGATCCATCAAAGCGGTGGCGCTGGCTACCGGGCTATCGCCGATGTATAGGATTAGGCAAGAAAGACATAGGCCTGTGCATTCGCGGCAGCGCCGGATGTTCGTATGATGCAGGCTGGTTTAATTGCCATTGAAAGGACCGCATCATGACTGCTATTGCACAAACCAATCGAAAGGTGATTCTGATTGCTGGCGCCAGCCGGGGCAGCGGTCCTGCCACCGCGCGCCAGCTGGCCGGCGAGGGCCATCACGTGGTGCTGGGCGCGCGACCTTCCAGCAAGCTGCACGCGCTGGTGACGGAGATCCGCAAGGCCGGCGGCTCGGCGGAGTGGTACGCGCTGGACGTGTCGCGGCCCGACGAAATGCGCGAGTTCCTCGCTTTTGCCGAGGACGTGCACAAGCGGGTGGATGTGATCATCAGCAACGCCTGAGCGCTATTTTTTCGGCGCGAACAACACTTTCAGCAACGTATCGGCGGTCGCCAGCAGTTCTTCCGGCGCGTGATAGATGCGCTCCATTACCACGTTGCCCCTCGTGAACGTGACCACCAGACGTGTTGCGTCTTTCGGCGACACCGTCAGGCGCTCCAGCGCGTCGGGCGCCGACAGCCGTTCCTCCAGCACCTGCGCCAACCCTTCCAGCATGCCCCGCAGCGCTTGGCGCACCGCGTCGTCCATCGCGGTTTCGTCGGTGGCGATCTTGGTCGTCAGGCAGCCGCGCGTGGACGAGGACGGCGTATCGTCTTGCTGGGGGATGGGTTCCGACATCGAGGCGATGACGTAGGCGAAGAAATCGCGCAACGCGTCGACGGGATCGTCCGCCGTCATCCGCTCGCGCACCGCCGCCAGATAACGCTGCTGGTAGCGCGCGAACGCCAGCAGGAAGATCGATTGTTTGTCGCCATAGGCGTTGTAGAGCGAGCCGCGCAGCACGCCGGTCGCTTGCGCCAGGTCCTGCATCGAGGTCGAGGCGTAGCCGCGCCGCCAGAAAACGTGCATCGCGCGCTCCAGCGTTTCCTCTTCATTGAATTGTTTTATGCCCGCCATGGCGCGGATTATCGCCATTCTTGACAGCGGTGTCAAGTTTGACTATGCTGTCAAACATGATGAGCCAGCGAGAGATCGTGATGAATATCGCAGAAGACAGAGGCGCCGCCGCGCGCGCCATATTTGCCGGCCTGTGCGCCAGCCTGGTGGGGATTGGGCTGGCGCGCTTCGGCTACACGCCACTGATTCCTCCATTGATCGAGGCGCACTGGTTCGCCGCCCAGGACGTGGTCTATCTGGGCGCGGCCAATCTGGTCGGCTATCTGGTGGGCGCTTTGGCCGGCCGCCCGCTGGCCGCGCGGTTGACGGCGCGCGCGACCTTGCGCGGGATGATGATGCTGGCCTCGGTGGCGTTCTTTGCGTGCGCGTTTCCCTTGTCGGTGAGCTGGTTCTTTGTCTGGCGGCTGTTGTCGGGTGTGTCGGGCGGCATCATCATGGTGCTGGTCGCGGCGACGGTGCTGCCGCATGTGCCGGTCGAGCGCAGGGGAATGGCGAGCGGGGCGATTTTCCTCGGCGTGGGCGTGGGCATCGCCGCCTCGGGCACGGTGGTGCCGATGCTGCTGGGAGTCGGCCTGCGGGAGACGTGGCTGGGGCTGGGCGCGCTGGCGCTGTTGCTCAGCATCGCAAGCTGGTTCTGTTGGCCCGGCGCGTCGCCCGTGCATGCCGCCGTTGCTGGCGCGCGGCCGGCGGGACTTCCAGCCAGCGCGCGTTTCGATTTGAACGTGCTGTATGTGCAATACGCCCTGATGGCGATCGGCCTGGTGCCGTTGATGGTGTTCCTGGTCGATTACGTGGCGCGCGGCCTTGGGTGGGGCACGCATACGGCGGCCTTGTTCTGGATCGCTTATGGTATCGGAGCGATCGCCGGTCCGATGGCTTACGGCGCGTTGACCGACCGCATCGGTCCCACGCGCACCAGTCAGCTGGCAATGTGCGTGCAGGCGAGTGTGATCGGGCTGATGATGTTTTCCCACAATCACGTGGTGCTGATCGCGGCGACCGTGGTCGTGGGTTCCTTCCCGCCCGGCATCGTGCCGATCGTGCTGGGCCGCGTCCACCAAATATTGCCGGGGGATGCGCATGGCCAGAGCGCAGTGTGGAGCAGGGCCACGACGGTGTTCGCCTTGTTCCAGGCACTGGCTGGATATGGCTATTCCTACCTGTTCGCGCGCAGCGGCGGCGACCATCGTTTGCTGATGGGGATAGGGGCCGGCGCGTTGTTAATCGCGGTGCTGGCCGACGGCGTCAAGAAAGTGCTTGCCAAGCCGGGAGGGGCTTTGCTATAGTTCGCCTCCTCGCAAAACGGCGCACACAAAACAAGGTGTTGCAGAGTGAAGCGAGAAGAAAAAGAAGGTTGACGAAACGGTCTAAACGATTCATACTCTTTCTTCTTCGCTGACAGACAAAACGATTTGTTAGCGACGCAGTACCCAACAAGTTCTTTAAAAATTAACAGTCGATAAGTGTGGACGTTTGATGAAAGTGCACACGAAGCTAGTCTTCGTGAAACTTAAAAAATATCAAATGTTCACAAGAAGTAATGAAATAGGCGCTACGAAAGT